>CAYXGD010000027.1:0-17323 GCA_964464425.1 uncultured Thermoplasmatales archaeon | reverse complement strand
GGAGTTCGGATCTCCCCCTCGGCGCTCGCGTCACCCGATCGGATGGTCCCCGGCCTCAGGCGCGGGCTTGGCACCCTTGGTCGAGTAGGTGGCTCGGCCCGTGGCCACGAGCTTGCCCTCCTGGCTGACCTGGACGTCGACGAAGGCGATCGTGCTGCCAGCGTTGATGACCTCAGCCTCGGCCACCGTGTCCTTCTGCTTGGCCGGACGGATGTAGTCGATGCGCAGATCGATGGTCGGGGTCGGCGCGTTGGTGTGCGTGAAGACCGCTGCGCCGCCGGCCAGGTCGATCAAGCCGGCCAGGATGCCGCCGTGGATGGCAGGGATCCGAGGGTTGCCGATCAGCTCGTCCTTGTAGGGGAGCAGGATCGAGACCCGGCCCTTCTCGACGTGGGTGGTCCGGAGCTGGAGCCACTCGTGGAACGGTGGGACGCGGATCAGGTCGTCGAAGGACTCGAGATCGAAGGGCATGCGCTTGTCGTCGTCCGACGGCTCGGGCACGAGGCTGGATGGGAGCGGGGGACTTCAAGGTGCCCGGTCGGCCGGAGGAGGGCTCGCTGGTCAGAGGACCTCGGTCTCGTCCTCGGTCTCCTGGGGCTCCTCGGGGTCCTCGGGGACACGGGCCCGCACCGTGAGGATCCGCCGGTTGGCCACGCGCTCCAGCTCGAAGCTGGCGCCGTCGTGCTCGACGACCTCGCCGGAGCGGCCGGGCCGACCGAGCTGGTGGAAGAGGAACCCTGCCAGGGTCTCGTAGCCCGCCGCCGACGGCAAGCGGGTGCCCAGGGCCTCGTTGACCTCCTCGATGTCCAGGCGGGCATCGAGGATGGCCGTGGTCGGGTCGACCCACTCGATGGGCTCGCCGGTGTGAGGGTCGTACTCGTCGAAGATATCGCCGACGATCTCCTCGAGGACGTCCTCCAGGGTGAGCAGGCCGGCGGTCCCGCCGTACTCGTCATGGACGATAGCGATGTGGATCCGTCGGGTCTTCATCTCCCGGAGCACCTCGTCGAGGTGGCTGGTCTCCGGGACGAACAGGGTCTGTTTCATGACCTCGCGGGCCTGGGTGTCGGCCTGGGGGTCGACCTCGCCGATCAGGTCCTTGCCGTACACGACACCGACCACCGTGTCCAGGTCCTCCTTGTAGACGGGGATCCGGGAGTAGCCGGTCTCCTTGATCGTGGCGATGATGGCGGGGACGGTGGCGTTGTCCTCGACGGCGACCATGTCGGTCCGGGGGACCATGATGTCCCGGGCGGTCAGGTCAGCGAAGTCGATGACCGCCGAGATCATCTCTTGCTCCTCCTTCTCGATGATGCCCTGGGCTTGACCCATCTCGACCATCTGCTTGAGCTCCTCCTCGTCGAAGAAGACCCGGCGCTGGCCGGGCCCGCCGATCAGGCGGAGCATGACGGCGGAGAACCGCTCGAGCAGCCACACGGCGGGGAACAGAAGCGTCTGCATGGTCCCCAGGACCGGCGCGGCGATCCGGGCCGTTCGATCCGGTGAGACCGTGGCCAGGGCCCGTGGCACGAGCTCGCCCAGGGTGATCAGGAGGAAGGAGGCGGCCACCACGGCCAGGATCATCGACCAGACCGTGACACCGCCCATCAAGCCGACGGTCAGGCCGAGGGCGACCACGGCCGCCGAGACGTTGACCAGGTAGTTACCGAGCAGGACCGTGACCAGCACGCGGTTCGGGTTCCGCAGCACACTGTGGATCGGCGACGCGTCGTCGGAGATCTCCTCCAGGTGGCGCCTGGGGAAGACCGGGAGGCTGATCAAGGAGGCCTCTGCTGCCGAGAAGAGGGCGGAGAGGGCCACCAGGACGACCAGGAGCGCGCTCTGGATGAGCAGCCCTGTGGCGGATCCGAGCACGATGAGCGCCCATGCCATGGTGGGTCCCTACCGGTCCTCCGGTGCTGGGACCGCTTCCATAGGGGGGCGGGGTGGGTCCGCGTCGTCGGCGTCTTGGTCCATGCCCTGGACGCGGTAGGAGGGCCCCTAGCTTATCTTTCTTTCTGGGTCGGCCGGCGCGCTACCTACCCTTGAGCTCGCTGTGACGCTGGCGATAGGAGCTCCCTGGTCCGTTCGAGGACGACCTGGGCGTCGGGACCGAGGATGTAGGCCACGGGTTCGATCCCGAAGGTCCCCTCGTGATAGAGGATCTCGGGCAGAGCTCCTCGCGCCTCGACGTGCTCGGCGACGGTCCGCGAGACGGCCTGTCGCCTGGCCTCGTAGCTGGGCTCGAAGGCCAACATGGCGAAGCCAGCGGCGTCGGCCAGGGTGTGGAGCTCGTCCCTGTAGGCGATGTTGAGCGCTGCGCGGTGGTGCTCGTGGACATCCATGACCGCCAGGACCACCGAGGCGACGTGCCGGGACGCCCCGAACCGAGGCGCCGTGGTGGCCTGGGGGCGGCGACCGACGACGTCGATCCGGCCCGGCAAGGCGGCCACATCCCAGGTGTCCTGGGCGCCGGGACGGGCCTGGGCCAGGTTGGACCCGACGTGCGGGATCCAGCCAGCCAGGCCGTCGACGTCGAGCAGCCGGCGGAGGACGGCACGGAGCTCGGTGAGGACCCGGTGCTCCTGCATGGCCAGGCTGTCGGGGTCCAGCGTGGCGTCGAAGCCGGTGCCGGCCAGCTCGGGCATCTCGGCCTCGTGCAGGTCGGCCAGCGGGCCGCCTGCCTGGAGCCGGGCGATCAGGGAGAGGCTCTCGGCCAGGGCACCGACCGTGTCCAAGGTCCCGTCGGCCAGCCCGTCAGCGACCGTCTCGACGGTGGCCTGGACCCGCGGGTCGTCGGCCAACCGAGCTTGGACCTCGAGCTTGCTGGACAGGTACTTGGAGACCTGGGCTTGCGTGACGCCGATCCGGTCGGCGATGGTGCGCTGTGGGAGGTCACGTTCGTACAGGGCTTCGGCGAGCAAGGCGCGGTAGGTCGGCAGGAAGCGCTGGACGACGACCTCCTGCGGGAATCGCATGGGCAGGCCACGGCGGGCTGGCCCTTAGGCATGGCGGAGGCTGGCGGTCAGCTGTCGCGACGGGCAGCCGACGCCGCCCAGCCAAGCTTCTCGGTGCTGGGCCTCGGGCCCCTACCTCACCCAAGCCTGGGGGCTCCACCGAAGCCGTCAGGCCCCGGACCCACCGAGCTCCTCCTGACCCTCGCTCAGGCCGGCAGGACGCCTCGTTTCACGCGTGCTGCCAAACTCCTTCTTAACACCCCCCAGGCGAGCCAGTGGTGGTGACGAACCTCATGGTACGGATGCCCACCCTGGTCAGCTTCGTCGTGTTGTCGCTGCTGTTCGCCAGCGGCGCCGCAGCGGCTGCGCCCACGTCCAGCTCCGGTGAGCTGGAGACGAGCTACGATCAGACCAGCCAACTCGACGAGTCATACGAGATGAACGCCCAGACCGAGGCCCAGGGGAGCGCCGACGGCGATGTCGATACCAACATCGCCGACGAGCTCCCGTGCCCGCCCGACGAGATGTGCACGCCCTCCCAGGACGACGAGGGCGAGCGACAGTTGGACGGCGAGGTCCACCTCACCAGCGAGATCCGCGTGGACGTGGACCTCCTGGACGAGGTCGAGCTGCCCGAGGACCAGCCCGAGCCCTCCGAGGATGGGGAGCCCGAGCAGGACGAGGAGCAGGCGACCCAGGAGGAGCAGAACACCTCCGAGGAGACCCAGCAGCGCTCCGAGATCAAGAGCTACGGGGACACCCGCGGCACGATCGACCACAACGCCTCGAGCTCAGCCACCACCTACGTGGAGGGCGAGCACGACCCGTCGGTCCCGCCCGAGCCCACAGCGGAGCCCGAGCAAGAGGAGAACACCTCCGACGAGCCCGGGTCAGACGACAGCTCCGAGGAGGGCGAGCACGAGGAGCGCGTCGACGTGCGGGAGGTCTCGGCCTTCCTGGAGGCTCGCAGCGAGGAGGACCTCGATGCCAGCCTGATCGCCGAGGACCGGATCGACACCAAGAACGAGGTCCCCCTCGAGCAAGAGATCGAGGCGGGCGACGACGGGTCCTTCAGCTTGGATCTGAGCTCCAGGTTCAAGGCGAGCACGCAGGGCATGACCTCAGCCTACGGTCAGCTCACGGACAACGTGAAGCAGCTGGTCGGCAAGGTCAAGGGCGCGCTGTCCGGGGCCGGCAGCACCGAGACCGTGGTGGACACCTCCACCCAGGTCGAGGCTGCCGATCACGTGGCCGGTGAGGCCGGCGTGGCTGGCGAGGTCACCAGCGATGTGACCTCCGATGCGGTCGAGCAGGTCCAGGTTCCAGACGTCCAGCCCCCCACGGCGGACGTGAGCTCCCAGACCGACGCCCGATCGAGCACCCAGGTCTCCTCGGATGCCACCGGGGACCTTGGCCTCGACCTGTAGGCCCACCTGGCGGAGGCCCCGCCTCCGCTCCCTCCATCACGCTAACTGGCCGTCGCGGTTCGCCCATGGGACTCACCAACCACACCCACAAACCGCGGCGGCCGGTCCCTCTTCCTTCCCTTCTTCCCTGTCTCTTCGATCGACCTTGCTCCCTGTCCCGCAGCTATAGCATGCCGCGGGCGTTGCTCAGGGCCAGCTCGATGTGCTTGTGGGCATCGCCTCGGACCACGTCGACGTGGCCTGGGTAGAGATCCTGGACGTCCATGCCCGCCAACCGTTCGAGGGTGGCCAGCATCTGGTCCTTGTCGCCGGTGGGGAGGTCGACGCGGCCGAAGCTTCCCTGGGAGAACACAGCATCCCCCGCCAGCAGGGACCGGGTGCCAGGGTGCCACAGGCTCGTGTGCCCAGCCGTGTGGCCCGGCGTGTGGAGGACCTTCAGAGCCTCGCCACCGACGTGGACCTCCTCACCGGGCTCCACACCGGTCACCGGGTGGGCCTCCTGCTCTGCCCCGAAGGACTCGCCCAGCGTGAGGTCCGAGCGCCCGTCGCGGACCGCCACAGCCTCGGCCTCCGGCATCAGGAGCTCGGCGTCCAGCGCTCGGGCCAGCTGGGGAGCGCCGCCGGTGTGGTCGTGGTGCCAGTGGGTCAGGTAGATCCTCGGCACGGGGCGATCGCCGGCGTGCTTGGTGACGTTCTCCAAGGTGACGTCGGCTGCCATGCCCGTCCCGGCATCGACAAGCAGGCCCTCGGTCTCGGTCAGGACGAGGAACTGGTTGCAGTCGAAGGCGCCACCGCCGACGAGCTTGATCTCCACGCGCGTCCTTAGGCCAGGACCCCTCATAAGGGCTAGGCCCAGCCACCCGTGACCTCGGCGCCGGTAGGATGACGGGGGGCCGGTGCCTTGCCCGGGTGATGGCCTTGGGTACGCGTCCCTTCGGCTCGACCGGTGCCCGCTTCCCTGAGATCGGGTTCAGCGCCCGGGCGGTCGGGAGCCAACCTCCCGGCGACCCGGACGATCCCGGCCACGAGGGGAGCCTCGAGGCGATCCAAGCAGCCCGAGAGCTGGGCGTCGCGGTGTTCGCCACCGCCGACGACGAGGACCACGCGCGCAGCGAGGAGATCCTCGGCCGCGCCTTGGGTGGGGAGGGCCACGTGTTCGCCAGAGCCCGTGTGGACATCGGCAGGACCGGCCGGTCCTCCCTGGAGGTCGGCGACCTGCGGGAAGCGGTCGGGCGCTCCCTGGAGCGCCTGGGACGCAAGCAGGTCAGCCTGCTCCTTCTCGACGACCTGCCACGCCCGGTGCTCGAGGATCCGGCCACGTACGCCGCCCTGAGCGAGCTCGAGGCCGCGGGGCTGACCCGGTGGACCGGCCTCTCGGTCGACCACCTGGAGGAGGCGCTGGCCGTCAAGGACCTGGGGCGGGCTGATGCCGTGGAGCTGCCGGTCAGCCTCCTGAGTCAGGACACCCTGGATGGTGTCGCCGAGCTGGCCGAGGCCGGCATCGCGGTCGTCGGCCGGGAGCCGCTGGCCCGCGGGGCCTTGACCGGCTGGGGCCGCCCCCAGGCGACCTCCCCGGCGGGCGGTGTGCGACACCGTGGGCCAGGGGACCAGGAGCGGGCCATGGCCCGCGGGGCCCAGCGCGCTGCTGGGATCCTGCGCGAGCACGGCATCGAGGACCCGGTGGCCGGTGCCCTGGCCTTCGTGTTGGCCCACGAGGTCAGCGTGGTCCTACCGGGCGCCAGGACAGCCGACCAGGTGCGTCAGGCCGTGCTAGGCGCCCAGGAGATCGGCCGGCTGCCCTCCACGTGCCTGCAGGAGCTCTACGGCCTCTGGGATGAGCTGGAAGGGACGGGCTGATCGATCGCTTGGTCGGTGGTCGGTCGGTCACGCGGTCCGTGGTTCCGGTGCCTCGCCGGTCACGTGGGCCTCGACCTCGTCCTCGAAGGAGTCCAGGGCTGCGCGGACGGCGCTCTGGAACTGATCGAGCCGCGATTCGATGAGCCGGCGGACCTGCTCGGGACTGGTGGCGTTGTACCGGTGGTAGTAGCCGCCTCCCTTCATCGGCACCGTCTCTCGCTCGGCCAACTGGAGGTGAAGGAGCTTCTGGACAGCGCGATGGACGGTGGAGCGGTCACGGTCGAGCTCGTCGGCCAACGCCTCCATCCGGCTTCCAGGGTTCTCGACGAGCGCGAAGTAGGCTTGGCTCTCCAAGGCGTTGAGCTCGTAGACGCATGCCAGGAGGTCCATGCAACCGCGCGAGCCGTTGACCATGCGGTTGAAGACGGACATCCTACCTCGTCGCCGACCTTACCAAGGCATCCTACAAATAGGTTGGCGGTCCGTCCGAACGACCTCCTTACCACGACGATCCTGGGGACCACCGAGCCTCCTCTGCGTTGGCCCGGCGGGGCCCGCTCGGGCCCGTGGCTGCCGGCGGCCGGACCGACCTCATCCGGGTGGATCTGGGGCCGATCCACACCGGTGGCGGGATCACCCGGTCCGGCATACGTCCGGGGGCCCGCCACCAGGAGGGCGGAGAGGCCGCACGTTCCGATACGTCTGACCCAACGTTCAAATACTAGGAACAACAGAGTTGTGTGTAGATGGCACAAAGCCGCGCACAACCCAGCGAGCAGGAGGATTGGCCCCTATCGGGCGTGACCGAGGTCCTCCAGCAGCGGCTTGACATGGACGAACCTGACGCCCGTTCCACCGCCGAGACCCTGCGGGACCTCTTCCAGCGCAAGCTGGTGATCGAGGACACCGAGATCGAGAGCAAGGAGCGCTCGTTCCTCTGGTCCCTGATGGTGGAGGGCGTGATCACCGTCGAGACCCAGGTCCGCCCCCGGCCGGAGGACGGCCGCAAGTGGCGCTACTTCTACTGGCATCTGGTGCCCCCCGAGCGGTTGCTCCGTGAGGACGAGGGCGGCGACCAGGAGGATCAGAGCGTCTACGACAAGCTGCCGGCCGATGCCTGGCGGCGTCCGGAACCCTCGGCCACCGCGTAGGTCGGCCTGCTGGGAACGCGATCGCCTCTGGCCCAGCGTGAGCGCTGGTCTGTTCAGCCGAAGCTGGGGTCGTCGAGGGCTGCACCGCACTCCGCGCAGGACGAGCTGAGCGCTTCGGGGTGCGCCGGGCAGGCCTGCATCACGTTCCACGCCCCGCAGGACCGGCACCGGGCGGCGGCCGTCGCGGTGGCGCGCTGGCAGACCGGGCAGGCCACCTGGGCAGGGGTCAACCCACCGCTGGAGGCAGGGCCCTCCTCGGCGTCGGGTCGCCAGGTGCGCAGCAGCGAGGGGAGCACGATGACGACACCCAGCCCGGCGGCCAGGACACCTGCCACTAGGACCACGGCATCACCTTGAAGCCCGGAAGCCCGGACGGTCAGCGCCGCCAGCGCGACCGCAGCCACGGGGACCAGCGGCGCCCATCCTCGGCGGTCGCCTAGGGCCTCCTCGAGCCGCTCCTGGTAGACGAGCTCCTCCTCGCGCTGGCGGTCGATCGCGGTGATCAGCGGAGCCCCGAGGAGCAGGCTCGTGCTGACGGCCAAGGCAGGACCCAAGAGGACAACCGGACGGACGGGGTTCTGAAGGATGATCACCAGCGCGGCGGAGACCACCCAGGTGGCAGCTGCGGTCACGACCAACGCACCCCACGTCTGCCGGGGCCTGGATCGTTGAAGCGCCCATGCGAGCACCGCCAGGACCGTTGCTAGGCCCGTGGCGATGAGCACCGGGCCCTGGGCGTCCAGGAGGGCCTGCCGCGTGCGGTCCTCGTCCAGGAGGGGCCCGGTGACCTCGACCGTCTCGCTGGAGGCCAACAGCGGCTGGATCGCGGCCGAGATGGCCTGGCCTGGCCGCGGGACGACGTCCGAGAGGCTGATCCGTTGGCCGAGGAGCGCGGTGCCGGTCATCCGGGGTCCCGCTGTGTCCTCCACGTCCAGCACCGCGCGGGTCCCTTCGGGGTCCAGCTGGGCCAAAGCCTCGAGGAGCTCGGGGATCTCCTGGAGCGGGACCCGGCCTCCGTCGGTGGCCTCCTCCCATCGGGCAGCGAAGCTCTCATCGTAGTCGTCTGTGGGGTCCTGGCGGGTGTCGTTGGTGGCCCAGTCCTCGGCCAGGGTGAGCACGCTCTCCACCTGCCCGCCGGAGGCGGCCAGCGAGAGGCGACCGAGGCGCTGGCTTGCCTCGTCCAGGCCCGAGAGGAACCCAGGTTCAGCCACGGGCCCCCAGGCGGCCACGGCGAACTCGCTGGCGGGTCCTGGGCCCCGGAACCCTGTGGAGAGCACCTGCTCGGCCCGGCCCGCCTCGCTGCCTTGAGGCAGCTGGCCGGTCCACCCGGGCTCGGCGTGGGTGGGGGGGCCTGCGAACGCCAGGGTCGCCAGGCTCGCGACCACCAGGAGGGCTGCGGCGGCCAGGCGCCAGCGGTGCCCGGTCCCCCAGCCCCACGGCCCGGCGCGCGCCTCGTCGCGGTCCCGACCCGGCCAGACGCGGGCGGCCAGCAGGGGGACGGCCAGGGCCGCCGTGGCCACGGCCGCGAGGTCGCCGATCCCGGCTGGGGCCCAGCCGATCAGGGCCGCCGGTGGCACGGCGGCCCCGAGGCTGATCAGCGGCGGCCGGGTGGCGGCGGCCAGGACGCCGGCGACGGACAGGCCAGCGCTCGTGTGGGCGACGAGCAAGGCGCTCGGGGTCGCGTGGCCAAGACCGATCCCGACCCAGAGCGCTGCGCCGGTGCCACCGAGCCAGAAGAGGAACGCCCGGCCCAGCTCGCTCCAAGGTCGGCGTAGGAGGAGCAGGCCAGCACCCAGGAGCGCCAGGCTGACCACCGGCATCCACCAGGCGCCCAGGGAGCGCGCGGCGGCCTCGCGGGTGGCCGAGGCGTCGGTGGTCATCACCACGCCGGGCCCGTCGCTCTGGTCGGCCAAGCGTTCGACCCGGGCACCGGCGGCCTCCGAAGCCTCGGGGGGTGCGGTGCCGGAGAGGCGGACGATCAGGACGGTGGCATCGGCCCGGCTCTCGGAGCCCCGTAGCGTGGCCTGACGATCCAGGAAGAGCGCCAGGGCGCGCTGCCCCTGGGAGGTGCGGGTCACGTTCTCGAGGGCCGAGGCCACGGTGCGCTGGCCCCACTCGCCGGGTGGGCCCTCCAGGAAAGGTTCCAGGGGTTCCAGGACCGACGCGACCGGGTCCTTGCGGGCCAGGACCGGGAGGAGCAGCTCGTCCGAGGTGATCCGTGTCCGCAAGCTCTCCAGGGCGGTCAGCGCCTCCGGGGAGAGCACCGATCCGCCCGGGTCGGCCTCGATGACGACGCGGACCGTGGGCGGGGTCGCGTTGGGGAACACCTCGGCCACGGCACCTCGGGCGCGGGCCGCCTCGCTGGCCAGGAAGGGATCCGAGGAGGGGTCGACGGTGACGGCCCAGCCGAGATGCCCGCTGAGCGCCAGGAGCACGAGGACCCCGGCCAACACCTGGCGCTGGCGTCTCCCCTCCAGGGCAGGGATCCAGCTGGGGCCCTCGGCCATCGACCACGAGAACGCCTCCACATTGAAGAGCGTAACTGGTGGGCCTCCCGGCCGGCCGCGGCATCACGCCGGGGGCGACCGGCCGTCCGCGTCGGTCACCGCGTGCAGAGCGACGCGTCGGCCGTCGCGCTCCTTGATGACCAGCCCGGCTTCGACAAGGCGCGCGATGATCTTGTGGGCCGCCGGCGGAGTGGTGCCGACGGTCTCGGCGATCTCCCCGAGGCTGGCGCCCGGTGCTGCCTGGATGGCTTGGTAGACCTCGCGGGAGTTCCCGACGGCCAGCACGGCCTCGCGCTCCATGGCTCGGCGGCCCATGTCACCGCACGGGAACCAGCGCTGCATGCGGGGTTCGCCAGCGGCCCGGACCATGTCCTCGCGTTGCAGGCGCCGGAGGTGGTAGCGGGCCGTGGAAGCGCTGCAGCCTGCCCGCCGGGCGACCTCGGCGAGCCTGATCCCCGGGTCGGCCTGAAGGGCCTCGTAGACCCGTCGCCGCGTGTCGTTGTCCAGCAACTCCCCCTTGGCCAGGCGGCTGTAGAGGGGAACCACGAACCCGATCTTGAGGAGCAGCAGTCCCAAGCCCGCGCCCTCGACCACGGGGCTCATCGGCGGTCGACCTCCCGAACGTCCTCAGCTTGCCGGTGCGTCGTCGGCGTCAACATCGTCGGCCTCCACCCCAGCCAGCGCCGAGGAGGACCCCAACGTTGGGTCTGCGCAGGTCCTGCAAACCCGGCGGGGCGCCCCGACGATCCTCGCGTGCCGGCGCCTCGGGGGACCTGGGCGCGCGCAGCCTCATCCTTAAGAGGCCGGCACCTCTGTCGGGCACCGATGAAGGTCCTCGGCATCGAGGCCACCGCCCACACGTTCGGGGTAGGCATCGTGGCCTCCGACGATCCGGTGCCCGCCCCTACGACGCCCGGCCGGTGCGAGGTCCTGGCCAACCAGCGGGCCATGTACGTCCCCCCACCTGAGGGGGAGGAGGGTGGCACCACCGGTGGGATCCACCCCCGCGAGGCGGCCAACCACCACGCCGAGATCGCCGCTGGGACCCTGGAAGCCGCGTTGGACGAAGCCGGGCTGGTCCCCGACGACCTGGACGGGGTCGCCTTCAGCCAGGGCCCAGGGATGGGCCCGAGCCTCCGGACCGGGGCCACGGTGGCCCGGGCGCTGTCCCTGGACTGGGAGCTACCGTTGCTCGGTGTGAACCACTGCGTGGCCCACCTGGAGATCGGCCGGGCCCTGTGCCAGGTCGACGACCCGGTCTTGCTCTACGCCAGCGGCGGGAACACCCAGGTGATCGCGTACGCCGAAGGTCGCTACCGGGTCTTCGGTGAGACCCTGGACATCGGCGTCGGCAACTTCCTCGATAAGTTCGCCCGGGGCCTGGGGATGCCCTTCCCAGGTGGACCGGAGATCGAGAAGCTCGCGAGCAAGGGCTCCGAGCTCGTCGAGCTGCCCTACTCGGTCAAGGGCATGGACGTCGCGTTCAGCGGCATCCTGACCGCCGCCGAGGCCAGGCTCGAGGATCACAGCGTCGAGGATCTCTGCTTCTCGATCCAGGAGACCGTCTTCGCCATGCTCACCGAGGTGACCGAGCGCGCCCTGGCCCACGTCGGCAAGGACGCGGTCGTCATGGGCGGGGGGGTGGCGTGCAACGAGCGGCTCTCGGAGATGGTGGAGACCATGTGCCAGGACCGAGGCGCCAGCTACCACCGCCCGCCCAAGCCGGTGCTCGTGGACAACGGCGCCATGATCGCCTGGAACGGTGCCGTCCAGCTGGCTACAGGCCGCACGACCCCGGTCGAGATCTCCCAGGTGGACCAGCGCTGGCGGACCGACCACGTCGACGCCCCCTGGCGCACGACGACGGTCACCGAGGGCGACCCGACGCGGGGCGCCGAGGCGCTGATCCACCTAAGGGACGGGACCGTGGTCAAGGAGCGGGCCCCCAAGACCTACCGGCTGCAGGCCCTGGACCAGCGGCTGCGCGACCAGCGAACCCGGTCGGAGGCCCGCCTGCTGGCCGAGGCACGTGCTGCGGGGGTGGCCACGCCGATCGTCCTGGACGTCGATCCGGTCGGCGCTCGGGTGACCATGGAGCGCGTCGAGGGGCAGCGGTTGCGCGATGTCCTCGACGATCTGGCCCCTGGGGACCGCAAGGCCGCCCTCGCCGCCCTCGGCCAGGCCCTTGCCAGCCTCCACGAGGCCGGCATCGCCCACGGGGATCCGACCACCAGCAACGCCTTCCTGGCCCCCGACGGACATGTGGTCCTGATCGACCTCGGCCTGGCCCACAAGACCGACGAGACCGAGGACCTGGCCACCGACCTCCACGTCCTGGCCGAGGCCCTTGCGGCCACCCACCACAACGTCCCCGAGGGCCTGGACGGCGTCCTCGAAGGCTACCAGCCCGAGAGATGGATGGCGATCCTCGACACGCTCGAGGCCGTCGAGGCCCGTGGACGGTACCGAGGCACCTGAGCCTCGGCAAGGCCGGCGGCCGCAGCGACGCGGGAGGGCGGCGGCGCGGCTGCCCTCCAGGTTCCTTATGCCATGACCGCCTGCACCCGCCATGCAGCTCACCTTCGCCACCGGCAACCCGGGCAAGATCCGCGAGGCACGCGCCAAGCTGGCAGGTCTGGGCCACGAGGTCGAGCAGTGGGACGGCGGCTACCCGGAGCTCCAAGCCGGTAGCCTCCAGGAGGTCGCCGCCTTCGGGCTCGAGCACCTCGAGGGGCACCTGGATCCGCCCTTCCTGCTCGAGGATGCCGGGCTGTTCGTCGACGCTCTCGAGGGGTTCCCCGGGGTCTACAGCTCCTACGTGTTCGATACGCTGGGGTGGCAGGGCATCCTGGACCTGCTGGCCGATCGCGCCGATCGGTCGGCCCGCTTCCGGGCCGTCGTCGGGTTCCACGACGGCCGCCACCCCCACTTCTTCGAAGGGATCGTGGAGGGATCGATCGCCAAGGAGGGCCGCGGCGAGCACGGGTTCGGCTTCGATCCGATCTTCGTCCCCGAGGGTCAGGAGCGGACCTTCGGCGAGTTGACCATGGAGGAGAAAGGGGCGCTCTCCCACCGCTCCCGCGCCCTGGATCGGCTGGCCGAGCACCTGGGGCAAGCCGAGGACGCCTGACCGGTGACCAGGCTCACCGGTTGCGCTGCCAGATCAGGAAGGTGACCCCGCCGAGGGCCAGGAGCACCAGGGCCCCGGCCAGGACCCAGCGGCTCGAGCTCTGGGTGGGCTCCTGGACGTGGTCGGCCACCGTGATCCGGTGCTCGTCGTCCAGCGCCTGGGTCCATGTGTCGCCGGCGGCGGAGACCTGGGCGGTCTCAGCCATGGTCAGCTTGGGGCTCTGGAAGAAGACAGCGAAGTCCCCCGCAGCGTTGGTCGTGCCGTTGCCCTCCAGCTCGCCCCCGTCGTCCAGGGGGAGCGTGACCTCGACGGTCTGGCCCGAGAGCGGTTGGCCTCCCGGACCGATCAGGCGCCCGGTGACGACCTGCTGGTCCGGGAAGTCCGCTCGGGCTTGCGAGCATCCTGGGGAGCTCTCGGCTGACGGCGCCACGAGCTTGAAGAACGAACGGCGGACGATCGGGTCGACCGGCTGGCTGCGCTCCTCCGACAAGACGCTGACCCTGGCTTCGACGCCGTCGAGCCCGTCGACCCGGAAGACGAAGAGGAAGTCGCCGGTGCACTTGGTGGAGACGGCCTGGGCCGGGACGAAGCCCTCTGTCCCGACCAGTTCGGCCCGGACGGAGATGTTGCCAGCCGGCAGCCCCTGGCCGTCCAGGACCCTGCCGACGACCATGTAGCGGTGGTCGTGGACGTGGGCCGCCTGGACGATGGGCGGGCCTAGCAGGACCGCACACAGGAGGAACGGCACCCAGCGCACACCGGGGCCAAGCCGGGCGAGGCTCTTAGGCCTTCCTCAACCCACCCACAGGGACCACTAGTCGAAGCTGAAGAAGGACAGGTGGTACCCATCGGGGTCGCGGACGGTGAAGCGTCGGGTACCCCACGGCGTGGGCGCGGGCTCCTGCTCGATCGGGGCGCCGCCCTCCTCCACCAGGCGCTCGTAGTACTTGTCGAGGTCGTCGACCTCGAAGTAGAGGTTCATCCCCACGCCGCGCTTGTGGTCGTGGAGCTCGTCCTTGTACTCCGTGTCGTCGATCTTCGTGTCGGAGTGGAGCCAGAGGGTCATGGCACCGGCCCCGCTCTTGAGCTCGACGAAGTCCTCCTCTCGGCCGGCCTCGACGAAGCCGAGGACGTCGGTGTAGAAACGGCGGCTCTCGTCCAGGTCGGTCGGGAAGATGAGCGGGATGGCTTGACGAAGCATGGGAGACCCTCACCGGCCGGCGTCGGTCGCCGCCCGGCGCCGGACCACGTCCCTCCACGGTCAAGACCTTTTGGGCAGGGCCCTGGGGCCAGGAGCCGCCCTCGCAGCGCCTGACGGGCGCGCGGACCTTGCACCGGACCGACGATCCCCAGCCCCTCTACCACTTTCTACTACGGAACGGAGTAGAAAAGTTCCTTATGCTGGGCGTGACACCGGTGACGTGCAAGCGAGGACCCCTATGGACACCTACCTCCAACGCGTCGAGGACCAGGTCGATCGAGACCTGGACCTCACCTACGACCTCTGCATCGCGCCTTCGGCCCTGGCCAAGCTCCTCCGACGCCTCCACATCTGTTGACAGCCTCCCAGGGCCAAGGCCCCTCGCTTGCGCTACCCGCCCGCCCCACCTCGCCGACCACCCCGGTCGCCCCTCCCTTCGCGAGGTGGGGTGGCAACCTTCTTACTTGATGGTCCCGTCCCCGCCAGCGTGGCGACCGCGAGGTTCCCTGTGGTCCTCTTCGACATGGACGGGACCCTGGTCGACGAGATGTCGGCCTGGGCCTGGGTCCACGACCACTTCGACGTCGACAACAGCGACAACCTGGATGCCTTCATCCAGGGCTACCTGGACGACGAGGCCTTCATGGCCAGCGACATCGAGCTGTGGACGGAGGCCCACGGTGGCCCGATCCACATCTCCCAGATCGAGGAGATCCTCGAGGCCGCGCCGCTGATGGCCGGCGCCCACGACCTGCTCGATGCGCTGCACGAGGCCGGGGTCCGCACCGCCATCGTCTCCGGCGGGATCGACCTGCTGGCCGATCGGGTAGCCGGGGAGCTTGGCATCGAGACCAGCATCGCCAACGGCCTGGCCACCGACGAGGCGGGCTACCTGACAGGGCAGGGCATCTGCCGCGTCCCGCTGGAGGACAAGGCCACGCCAACGCTCCAAGCCCTGGCACGCCTCGAGGGCCACCCCGGCCGCGCCAGCGCGGTGGGCAACTCGACCTACGACCGCGGCATGTTCGACGTGGCCGGTCACGGCGTCGCCTTCGCACCGCTGGACGAGGCGGTCTGCGAAGCGGCCGACGCGGTCGTGGCCTCCAAGGACCTGGCCGACGTCCTCCCCTACCTCATGGAGGGGGTGGAGTGAGCGACGAGGCGCCCCCACGGCCGATCAAGCCCCTTGCCCAGGAGCCCAAGACGCTGGCCCTGGTCATCGCGATCCTCGTCCTCCTCATCGGCATCCCGGCCGGGCTCTACGCGTGGGCCGGCCGCTGGGACGTCGCCGTGGCTCTGGTCGTCGCCTTCGTGGCCATGATCGGCCTCACCGCCTACGCGCTCAAGGTGGCCGTCGAGGTCGAGCGCGAGGTCGAGCACAGCGACGACTGAGCCAGCAAGATGCCCTCCCCCCGTGTGGAACCCCTGCTCGCGGCCAGGGGAAGGTTCATGTAGCCCGCTCCCTCACCCCCGTCGTGGCTCAGGACCCCTCGCCCTCCCAGGAGCTGCTGCCCGGAGGGATCGACCGGCACACCGCCGGTGCCTACGCCGCCCTGATGGGTGCCCAGCTCCTCTTCGCCACCTTGCCCATCGTCGGTCGGGTCGGGCTCAAGGACATCCACTTCCTGCTGTTCGCCTCGGTCCGGATGGTGGGGGCTGCCCTGATCCTGGGCGCCTTGCTGTGGATCCTGGGCCGGCCCAAGCTGCCCTCCCCCGGTGACCTTGGGCGCCTGGGCCTCTACTCGATCTTCGGGATCATCATCAACCAGGTCATCTTCCTCTGGGGCCTCTCGCTGACCACGGCGACCAACGCCGCCCTCCTGCTCACCACGATCCCGGTCTTCACCTACGCCATCGCCCTGGTCGCCGGCCACGAGCCCTGGTCCTGGCGCCGCGGGCTTGGGATCGCCGTGGCCCTCAGCGGGATCATGCTCCTGCTCGATCCCACCAGCTTCAGCCTGGCCGACGATCACCTGGTCGGCAACCTGCTGATCCTCATCAACGCGCTATCCTACGCGCTCTACCTGGTCATCAGCCGGCCGATCCTCGAGCGGGTCGAACCCCTGACCGCCACGACCTGGCTGTTCATCTTCGGTGCGATCGTGGTCGCGCCGCTGACCCTGTTCACCCAGGGGACCGCCCCCATCGGAGAGCTCACCCCGAGGTTGTGGATCCTGCTGGGCTACGCCGTCCTGGGCCCCACCGTCGGGACCTACGTGCTCAACCTGGTCGCGCTGTCCCGGGTGGCCTCGAGCACCGTGGCCGTCTTCATCTACATCCAGCCGGTGGCCACCGTGCTGATGGCCTGGGGCCTGCTGGGCGAGACCGTCCGGACGGTCCACCTGATAGCAGGCGCCTTGGTCCTGGCGGGCGTCGGCCTGGTGACGGTCCGGCGTCGCGGGTCCGAGGGCTCAGCGGACCGTCCGAGGGACCCGACGGGCGCCGAGGACCCGTCCTAGGCCTTCTAGCGGCCTCCCGCCCATGGGACGTATGGGGCGCATTTATAACCTAGCGTCCCGGAACTGGGAGGTAGCGTAGCGACAGGGGGTCCGGTCGTGACCAAACCAGAGCCTGAGCAAGCCGGGGATGACCCGCGTTCAGCGGCCGCTGACAGCGCTGACGCGCACCCAAGCTTGCGCAAGCGCATGACCGAGCTTCTCTCCCCCCGGATGCTCGAGCGCGCGCCCAGGGAGGAGGACTGGGTCGAGGAGAAGGTCCAGAGCGCCGAGGAGAACATCGGCCTGGTCCGTGTCACCCTGATCGGCCTGACCACCTTCGTGTACCTGGCCCTGATGGACCCCACCGAGTCCATCGTGTGGCTGGCCAGCGGCGTCATCGGCCTCTCGATCCCCTACGCGTTGTACGTCTGGCTGGTCAAGCCCTACCGGCGGACCAGCATCTTGCAAGAGGGGCGGGTGCTGGCCACGATCGACGGCATCTTGGTCGGGGGCTGGGTGCTCTCGACCGGCGGCTTCGAGTCCCCCTTCTTCGTGCTGTGGTACCCAGCGATCGCCGCGGTCGCCTACCGGTTCGACCTGAAGGACATCTCCCTGCACGCCTTCGGCTACAGCGCGCTCTACCTGGCCGTGCTCG
>CAYXGD010000026.1:0-17644 GCA_964464425.1 uncultured Thermoplasmatales archaeon | reverse complement strand
GTCGCTGTGCCGATGGCCTTCGAGTTCGAGTTCTCGGATGAGCACAAGCTCTTCCAACGGACCCTGCGTGAGTTCGTGGAGGAGGAGATCGCTCCCCTCGTCGAGCCGGAGTTCTACGACTCCGAGGAGTTCCCCTGGGAGATCGTGAAGAAGATGCAACGCCAGGGCCTCTTCGGGGTCCCGATCCCGCCCGAGTACGGCGGGGCCGGTCTCGGGGAGATCGGCTACGGCATCCTCCTGGAGGAGGTCAGCCGTGTCGACTCGGGCCTCGGCACCATCGTGGGTGCCCACACGGGCATCTGCCTGGCACCGATCTACCTCTTCGGAACCGAGGAGCAACGCGAGCAGTACCTGCCCCCGTTGTGTCGGGGCGAGGAGATCGGGGCCTTCGCCTTGACCGAGCCCCAAGCCGGCAGCGATGCCGCCAACATCAAGACCCGTGCCGAGCGGGACGGCGACGAGTACGTCCTCAACGGCACTAAGATCTACGTCTCCAACGGCGACCAGGCCGATGTGGTCATGGTCAGCGCCGTCACCGACCCCAGCCTGGGAGCCCGGGGCGGCGTCACCGCGTTCATCGTGGAGTCGGACTTCGACGGGTTCCACGTCAGCGGCAAGGAGGACAAGATGGGCATCCGGCGCTCGACCACCGCGCAGCTCGACTTCGACGACTGCCGCGTGCCCGCCGAGAACGTGCTCGGGAACGTCGGCGAGGGCTTCATCGTCGCCCTGACCGCCCTGGACGGCGGCCGCGCGACTCTGGCTGCCGGGGCCCTGGGGGGCGCTCAGGAATCCCTGAACCGGGCCCTGGAGTACGCCAAGGCCCGCGAGCAGTTCGGCAAGCCCATCGCCCACCACCAGGACGTCCAGTTCAAGATGGCCGACATGAGCACCGAGATCACCACCGCCCGGTACGCCACCTACCACTGCCTCGAGTACGTCGAGGACTACTACGAGCAGGTGGCCGCCGGCGAGTCGGTGTCCAAGGCCTTCCGCGAGAAGGTCTCCCGCCGCTCGGCCCAGGTCAAGGTCGCCGCCAGCGAGATCGCCGCCCGATGCGCCGACATGGCCTGCGACATCATGGGCGCCCGGGGCCTGGTCGAAGGCTACGGCCTCGAGAAGGGCCTGCGCGATGCACCGATCGCCGAGATCTACGAGGGCACCAACGAGATCCAACGCCTCGTCATCGGTCGCGAGCTCGTCCAGAGGGGGTACTACGAATGGTGAAGATCGCTGTGGCCATCAAGCACGTGCCCGAGCAGGGCAAGGTCCGCGTCTCCAAACGCACCGGCAAGGTCGTCTACGACCTCTCCGAGGGCCGGATGAACCCCCTGGGCAAGAAGGCCCTGGAGGCCGCGCTCAAGCTCAAGAGCCAGGACCCCAACAGCGAGGTCGTGGCCATCAGCATCGGGCCAGAGGAGGCCGAGCCCACCCTCCGCGAGGCCCTGGCCATGGGCGCCGACGAGGCGATCCTCGTCACCGATCCTCTCGTCGTGGAGAGCGACAGCATGGGGATCGCGCGCACCCTGGCTTCTGCCGTCCGTGCCCTCGGCGACGTCGACATCGTCATGGCCGGCGCCCGCACCACCGACCGCTACGCTGGCCACGTCGGGCCGGCCACCGCCGCCCTGCTCGGGTGGAACATCGCCACCCACGGCCGCAACCTCGACTACGAGGAGGGCCAGGTTCGCTTCGAGAAGCTCCTGACCGACGGGCGCGTGGCCACGCTCCGCGTCGACCTGCCCTGCCTCCTCTCGGTCAGCGAGGCCGCCCCCAAGGCCCGCCACGCCACCAGCTGGGGCGTGCACGCCGCCTACACCACCGGTGACTTCCAGGCCTGGACCCTGGAGGACCTCGATATCGGCGAGGACCAGGTCGGACCCGGCGCCACCGTCTCAAGCATCCAGAAGGTCGAGAACGTGCCAGACAGGGAACGCGACACCGAGGTCTTCGAGAACGAGCCCGACGACATGGCCCAGAGCCTGATCCGCCGGCTTGCTAGCAGGGGGTTGCTGCGATGACCGACGACGAGTGGCGAGGCATCATGGTCGTCGGCGAGCTCCGTGACGGCGAGCTCAGGCGACCGACGCTCGAGCTCCTCAACAAGGCTCGCCAGCTCACCGACCAGCTAGGTGGCCGCCTGAGCTGCGTGCTCATCGGCCCGGGGGCCGAGGACCAGGCCGAGCCGGCCATCCACCACGGCGCCGACCAGGTCCTCTTCGCGGAGGTCGAGCACGACGGGTTCCAGGCCGCTCCCCTCGTCGAGCCGCTGACCCGGCTGATCCAGGAGCGACGTCCCGAGATCCTGCTCGTCTCAGCCACCGACCTCGGGCGTGACCTGGCGCCCATGCTCGGGGCCCGCCTGGAGACCGGCGTGGCCAACGAGTGCGTCGACCTGGACCTCGACGTCAGCCAACGCCTGCTCCTGGCCAAGCGTCACACGTTCGGTGACCAGCTCATCGAGACCCAGGTCACGCCCAACGCCCGCCCCCAGATCGCCTCCCTGCGCCCCGGTGCAGCCCGGGAGGGCTTCGCCGACGACTACCGGTTCGGCGACACCGAGGAGATCGACATCACCTTGGGCGCGGGCGCGACCGTCGAGGGTATCGAACCCGGCCACCTACCGGACCTCGATCGCGCCGAGATCGTCATCGTCGGCGGCCGGGGCGTCTCCAAGGACGACTGGACCGAGCTCGAGACCCTGGCCCAGTCCCTCGGCGGGGCCGTCGGGGCGACCCGGGGCGCCATCCATGGTGAGCGGACGAGCCCGGACAAGGAGGTCAGTGGGACCGGCAAACGTATCAAGCCGCGCCTGTACCTCGGCTTCGGTGTGGAGGGAAGCTTCGACCACCAGCTCGCGATCCAGGACGCCGAATGGGTGGTGGCCATCAACCGCGACGACGAGGCACCTTTGATCAAGCGGGCAGACTGGGCCCTGGTCGGCGATGCCGCCTCGGTGGCCAAAGCCCTCGGCGATCAGCTCCAGGACCGAAGCGAGTGATCTCCGCGCGACCCCCGCCGTGGCCCAGGGGCCACGCTTCCCAAGGGGGACCCTTACATGCTAGGGTCGTCCGTCATCCACCTGGTCACGCAGAGGTAAGTAGGACCAGGAACGCCTGGTCCTGAGGACCTACCATGTACGTCGACGACGACCAACTCGCCGCATCGGCCGAGTTGCTCATCGCTGCCGCGACCTTCACCCTGGGGGGTGTCGCCTACCTTGCCATCGAAGGCTGGATGGGCACCCTCTCCCTGATCCTGGGCGCTCTGGCTGCCGTGGCCGCCCTCTGGGTAGCCCGCTGGCAGACCAACCCGCCCGAGATGCGGGGCAGGGGCTGGCACGATGTGCTCGCTGGCCACGAGGACCGGGAGCTCGCCGTATCGGCTGAGATCCTGGGTGCCGCGACGGCCTTCACCTTGGGTGGGGTCGGCGCGATCTTCGTGGCGGGCTGGGCTGGCATCGTGATGATGGGGGCCGGTGCAGCGCTCGCGCTGATCCTGCTTGGGACAGCCAAGTGGGAAAGCGGGGATTGAGGACGGTCACTCGGTCCCGATCGTCCAGATCTCGTCGCCCACGAAGTGCAGGGTCTCGATGGCCTTGCCGCTCTCAGCTTGGGCCATCTCCTCCCCCGAGATCAGCGCCTTGCCGAGGGCCAGGGGCATCTCGTGCTCCTCGTCCCGGATCCAGACCAGGTCACCGGCTTGGATGGTCGGGTCGGCCTCGGTGATCCCCGGGCTCATCACGTCGGCGCCGTTGCGCAGGTGCGGCACAGCGCCCATGTCGACGGTCACCCAGTAGCCTTCGGGCCGGTTGGCCATCAGGGCCCGCAGGGTCGGCATGGGTCGGTCTAGCTCGTGACCCTCCACGAGGACGAACACCTTGCCGCCGGCCAGGGCGACCTCGTAGACGTCGGCCCGCGCCCGTTCGACCATCTCGCCCTCCTCGGGCAACGGACGGACCCCGATCCAGGCGTCCACATCGTCGTTGATGCGGTCGCGTTCCTTCTCGCTGATCGGGTGGCGGCCTTTGAGCTTGAACGACATGGTGCCTGGCCGGCCGAAGGCAGCAAGGTGGTTAGAGGGTTGCGGTGGGCAGCCGGGGCGCTCAGAGCGGGGGATGCGCGGCGACCGTTGGCCTGCTACAGGGTCAGGGAGGACATGGGGGACCCGACGGGTCACGAGGCTCGGCCCGGGCGACGGGGCCAGCTACTCGCCGAAGATCCGCTCGACGAGCCAGTCGGCGCTGAACGGGATCAGGTCGTCGTAGTTCTGGCCGACGCCCAGGAACGCGATGGGCTTGCCGACCTCGCGTGCGATCGACAGGGCAGCCCCGCCCTTGGCATCGGTGTCGACCTTGGTGAGGACGCAGCAGTCGACACCGACGGCGCTGTCGAACTCCTTGGCCTGCTCGATGGCGTCGTTGCCCGCCAGGGAGTCCCCGACGTAGACCGTGAGGTCGGGGTTGGCGACGCGGTCGATCTTCCGCATCTCGTCCATGAGGTTCGAGTTGGTCTGCATCCTGCCGGCGGTGTCCAACAGGATGACGTCCTTCTTGCGAGCCTTGGCGTGATCCACGGCGTCGTAGGCCACCGCCGCGGGATCGCTGCCGGCGCTGTGCTTGATCACGCGCAGGCCGAGCTTCTCGCCGTGTTGCTCGAGCTGCTCGATGGCGCCGGCACGGAAGGTGTCGCCGGCGGCGAGCACGATGCCGAAGCCGATCTCCTTGAGCCGGTGGGCCAGGCGGGCGATGGTTGTGGTCTTGCCGGTCCCGTTCACCCCGACGAACATGATGGTCAGGGGGCGGTCCTCCTGGGTCATCAACCACTCGTCGAAGTCGAAACGGCTACCTTCCAGCAAGCCGCGGATGGCCTCACGCAGCGAGGCCTCGATGGCGTCGGGGATCTGGGACTTGTCGTCGACCCGGATCTTGGGCAACTGGTCGGCGATGTGCTCCCGGAGCTCGATGGCCACGTCGGTGGCCACGTCGGCCTCCAGCAGGAGCAGCTCGAGGTCCCAGAGGAGATCCTCGGCGCGGTCGGGGTCGATACCGTACTTGCCCTCGGTCGGGACCGTGGCCTCGGGGACCTTCTGCCCCGTGCTCGACGGTTCTGGGGTCTCACGCGGTGGCGCCGGCTCGGCGGCTGTTCCCGGTTCCGGGGCGGCCTCCGCTGCCGGCTCAGCGGGAGCCGGGTCGTGGGTCGGTTCGGGTCGGGCCTGCTCGGGGGTGGAGGTCGCCGGGTCGGGGTCCGTCTCGGCCGGTGGCTCGGGGGCCACGGCGCCGGCGTCGGCGGGTTCGGCGGTCTCCTGCTCGGGGCTGGGAGCCTCCTCCTCGAGGGCTGCCAGCTCGGCTTCGAGTTCGGCTTCGAGCTCGTCGTCGGACTTGACGAGGTCCTCGACCTCGACGGCCGCGTCCTCGGCCTTGTCCTCGAACTCGTCGATCCGTTCCCGCAGCTTGTCGAACAGGCCCATGGTCGATCCTACTCCTCGCCCTGGGGACGCTGCACGGCGCCGCCCTGGATCTGCTGGACGAGCTGCTCCAGCTTGCCGCGGAGCTGCTGGATGTTCTCGGCGATCTCCTCGGTGGCCTGCCGGGCCTCGTCGCGTCGGTTCTCGATGCGGCCGAGGGCATCGTCCGGAGCTTCCTCGGCCAGGATGCCGCCGCCCAGGGGAGCCAGGACGGCGTCGGTGTCCTTGAGCTCGGCGTGGACGTAGGCACCGGAGCCGATGGGGAGCAGGACGACCTCGCCGGTCTCCTGCTCAGCCAGCTTCCGGATGGCCTCCTGGGTCTCCTCCAGGTCGTCGATGTAGGCTTGGATCTGCTCGCGCTGGTTCTCGAGCTGACCGAGCTGGTTCTGGAGCTGCTCGGCGATCTGCATCTGCTGCTGACGGTTGCCGCCGGCCTGCGGCTGGCCACCTTCAGCCATGGATCTCCTCAGCCTTGCGCTCCTTGTACTCCTCCTCGTGCTCGACACCGAAGCGGACGGCGGCGTCCTCGATCTCGTCGAGGGATTCCGCGTGGATGTCCTCGATGTCCACCTGGCGTCGCTTGACGCGGTGCTTGGAGCCGAGGATGGACAGGGCCCACTCTCTGGCCTCCTCCTCGCTCTCGGACAGGGTCTCGAGCGTGAAGGGTTGCCAGTCCGAACCCATCTTGAACTGGCCGCTGATGCGGTACGCCTTCATGGTCCTCGCCGGTCCATAGCGGACCGTCCTATATAAGACCGGTCCCTGTTCCAGGCCCGGGATGAAGCACCTGTTCGCCGTCCGCAACGTGGCCGCGCACGCCGAGGAGATGGAGGAACCGGCCCCCCCTCAGCCGGTCTTCTTCCAGAAACCCAGCTCTTGCTTCCAGGACCCGCCGGACCTGGCGCTCCCCAGGGACATCGGACCCATCGAGTTCGAGGTGGAGCTGGCCGTCCGCGTCGGCGCCCCGCTCTCGCGGGCCAGTCCCGAGGAAGCGGGCTCGGCCATCGAGGCCGTCGGCGTGGTGCTCGATCTGACCGCTCGGGAGCTCCAGGCCCAACGCAAGAAGGCGGGGCTCCCGTGGTTCGAGGCCAAGGGCTTCGACGGCGCCGGCGTCCTGGGCCCGTTGATCCCGGCTGGCACTCTCGACGAGCTCGGTGAGCACGAGATCCGGCTGACCGTCAACGGGGAGAAGCGCCAGCGGTTCGCGATCGGTAGCTACGCCGTCCCGCCGGGTGACCTGCTGGCGCAGTGCTCACGATGGGTCCGCCTGGAGCCGGGCGACGTCGTCGGCTGCGGTACCGGCTCCGGCGTCGGCCGCATCCACGCCGGCGACGACCTGGTCGCCGAGATCGTCGGCCTGGAAGCGACACGCATCGAGGCCACCGTCGCCGGCGGTCCCGAGCGGCTGTGACCGTCGGGTGGCGCCTGGCGCCTGGACCCAGCCCGTAACCATCATGAACAAGAAGTCCGTGCCCGCGACCGATGCGCGCCCGGACCCTGGCCACGCTGGCCCTGCTGAGCCTCCTGCTCCTCGCGCCGACCGCTGCAGCGCAGCAGGATGGTATCACGATCGACGTCGAGACCCAACCCGGGGAGGCCGCCCGCGCGGAGGCGACCCCCGGGCAGTCGTTCATCCTGTGGGCCAACGTGACCGTGCCGGATCGCGAGAACACCTCCTGGCGTGCCACGCTGAACGCATCGATCGACGGTGTGGCCGTGGGCCAGCCCGAGCAGCTCCGAGCCACCAACGGGACCGTCGAGCTGCCGCTCCAACTCCAGATCCCAAGCGATGCCGAAGCAGGCGACCTCGACCTCGACTGGACCGTCGTCGTCGAATCCCTGAACACCTCGAGCCCGCCGCCATCCAACGAGACCGACAGCAACCAGACCGGCGGCAACGAGACCGGTGGCAACGGGACCAGCGAGGACCAGACCACCGACGACGGTACCACGACCCAAGAGGAGCCCACGTGGGAGGAAGCCGGAACGCGGACCGGGACCATCACGTTCACCGTTGCGCCGCCGACGCCGCCGCCGACCGGTCCCCCCTGGGGCCTGATCGCCGGGATCGGTGTGGCGGTCCTGCTGGTGATCGGCGGGGTCGTCGCCTACGCGAAGTGGCCCCGGCAGTACGAGCACGACAGCGGCCCCCGTAGCCAGGCCCTCCGGGACCTTGAAGGAGGCGGCGGTGGCGGTGGGGCTGCTGCAGGCGGGCAGACCCTGGAGCGCAAGGAGCCCGAGGTCCATCCCCAGGTCAAGATCCTGCAGGCCCGGGCGTCCGACGTCGAGCGGATGATCGATCTGGCCAAGGAGCGCCACGAGCGTGGCGACATCACCGAGCACCAGTTCAACATGATCCGCGAGAAGAAGGAGGCCGAACTGGAGGAGATCGAGGCGGAGATCGAGCGGTACCGCTCCGGCCAGGCCGAGTGAAACGATTCCGCGCCGTTTAAGTACGGCCGGCCACCATGATGACGACGAGGGACAAGGATGGGATTGTTCACTCGAAGCAAATCAGACAATGGGACCCTGGCCGACCAGGAGTTCATCGACCTCCGTGACCACGAAGCCCCGAACGGTGATGGCTCCCGGCTCAGCGTCCGCGTGGCCGAGATGCACCGTATCGAGGACATCAAGGCGCTCTCCGGCCTGATCTACGAGGGGGACCTCTTGATCATCGACGTCGGCGCCATGGAGGGCGACGAGGTCGCCATGAAGCGGCTCACCACCGAGTTCAAGAAGATCGCCCGGGACATCGACGGCGACGTCGCCGGCCTGGGCTCTAGCACGCTGATCGTCGCGCCGACCGGCGTCCAGGTCGACCGGCGCAAGGTCCGCGTGCAGGACTGAGGCAGGTTCCGACGTCGGGTCGGCGGGCGCGTCCCGCCGGCACCCCTACCTCTTCTTCCGGGCTCTGAGTGCGAGCCCTCCAGCCACGACGGCCAGGCCAGCCAGGCCAGCGACCAGGTTGTCGCTACCGGGGGGTCCGTTCAACAAGAGGGCCAGGGCGGTGACCACCAGGCCGATGCCCAGGCTCCCGGGCAGCCAGACGTTGAAGAAGCCAGGGTCCAGCTGGAGCTTGGCGCGCCAGGTCGTCGCCCAGACGTCGTGGCCCCAGTCCACCGCCAAGCCGGCTGCTTCGGCCGCGGCCAGGCCCTCACGAACCTCGTCCTCGGGCTGCCCAAGCCGATCGGCCAGCGCGTCCACCGTCGTCGGGTGGTCGTCGAGCGCCTCGATCAGATCGTCGAGCCCGCCGGTGCCTGTCAGACCCACTCCCCCAGGGAGGATTGGGTCGGCCGGCCGCGTAGCTTGTTCTCGGTGACGCCGAAGTACTCCAGCACCCGCAAGGCGGCAGGGACGACCTGGCTCTCGATGTAGTACCCGCTGTCCAGAGATTCATCGTCCCCGACGAACTCGATCAGCCGGGCCCGCTCGCTGATCAGATCGCTGTCATCCTCGACGATCACGTACCCGAGCTTCGATCCGATCGGCGGCTTGTAGTCCGGCTGCTGCTCCCGGGCCCTCTCGACGGCCAACGCGTGGGGTTGCTTGGACTTGTACTTGTCCGGCGGCATGGTCAGGGTCTTGTAGATGGTCAACTGCTCGGGCGGGACCCGGCCCTCACGCAGGTCGTCGATGGCTTGGATCGCGATCTCGGTGGCCTCTGCTGGGTCCTGCTTGCTCAGCAGCGCATCGATCACCCGGCGCTGGACGTCCTTGGCGTAGTCGCACCAGTCCCCCCGGCGGACCTCGAGCCCCCTGACGACCGTCCGTCCATCCTCGGTCCGACCGGCGTAGCGCTTCTTGGCCCCGGTGAAGAACAGCACGTCGAAACGATCCTCGACCTCCAACTCGATGGGGAGATCCTGGTTGATCTCGTCGACGAAGGCGTCGATCTCCGGGTGGTCCTTGACCATGCACGAGTCGGTGTCGCCGTAGAGGACCTCCATGCCGCGGTCCCGGGCGCGGTCGGCGACGAGCTGGATGAAGTGGCGGCCCCAGGCGGTGGTCGCTTCGGCGCATGGGATCGACTGCCAGCGGGCGCCGCCCCAGCCCATGTACCCGTAGAAGGCGTTGGTGAGGACCTTGATGGCTTGCTCCTCGACCTTGAGCCGGCGCCGCTGGCCGCTGTCGCTGGGCAGGTCGGCCAGCTCGTCCTTGATCTCCCGGCGGGCGCTGATCAGGTCGACCAGCAACCGCTTGAAGAAACCGTCGGGCTCGGCTCGGAACCGGTGGCCGACCTCCGGGGCCTCGTGGACCTCCACATCGACCGCCTCGCCCGGTGCCACGAACGTGTCGGGGCTGACGTTGTGGGCCACCATGATGCTCGGGTACATCGACGAGAAATCCAGGTAGACCACGTCGGTGTGGATGCCCGCCGGGGGCTCGAGCACGGTGCCTCCCTCGTACTGGCCACCGGCCATCTGCTGACGGCGCTTGTCCGGGCTGATGATGCCTCGCCGGAAGGCCTCGGCCAGGAGGTACCAGTCGGCCTGCCGGCCCCGGCCCATCCGGGAGCCGTCGGAGAGATCCTGGTAGGTCCGTCGGGCTAGGCCGATCTGGAGACCCAGGAGCTCCTCGGCGATCCCGAGCGCCGAGGTGGCATCGTCCAGGGCGTACTCGATGACCTCCTCGCGCTGGCCGGGGTCGTCCCAGAGCTCGGCCATGTTCCTCGCGTCGACGTTGGCGCGGTCGCTCTGATCCACGACGCCCAGGTGCTCGGCGACCCGTTCGAGCTTCTTCACCTTGACATCGGGGAGGTCACGCTGGGCCATCTGGTACCCGTCGACGTTGCCCCGTCCGGTCACGCGGACGGCCTTGTCCCGGCCAGCCTGGCGGATGTCCGGCGGGGAGCCATCCCGGCCGACGGGCAGGTCGATCCCGTGCTCCTCGGCCCGGGAGACCAGGTAGGGCCAGTCGAAGTTGTCGCCGTTGTAGGTCACCAGGACATCGGGGTCCAGGGCCTCGACCCGGGCCGCCAACTCGCGGATGATCCGGGCATCGTCCTCGTCGTCGCCCTTCACGAGGGTCTCTTCGTGGCCCCGGTTGTCGGCCAGGGAGACGATCAGGATCGGATCCCGGCCGGCATCCGGTGTGACCCTCGGGTTGTAGACCTCCAGATCGAAGGCCAGGAGGTGCAGGTCCACCTCGCGGTCCGGGTCCTGCTCGGCTTGGACCAGCTCCAGCGCGCCATCACGCCGTTGGCTGGGTCGCGCGGTGACCCGTGTCCATGTGATCGGTCGCAGGTCCGAGTCGATCAGGTACCGGTTGGCGAAGAGGACGTCGTCCTCGCGGGTCGAGGCGACATCGTCGTGGCGACGCAGCTTCTCGCGGAGGGCCGGGACGTCCTGGGGGTGCCGGGTGACCACACGGACGACCTCGAGGGTCTCCAGCCCCTCTGAGCGCTCGACGACCTCCAAGCGGTCGGGCCGGGTCTCGCCGGCGCTCACCTGTTCCAGGCGCCGAGCGAGCTCCTCGGCCGCCGTCCCTGGCTCAGGGACCGCGTAGAAGTACGGCTCGAAGCTCGGGTCGAGCACCGGTGTCGCTCCGTCCTCGCCGGCAAGCCAGAGCCGGACCCAGGCGCGGTCCCCGATCGTGAGGTAGTCGACGCTCAGCAGGACCCCCTCGACGGTCCGGTGATCGGCGGTCGAGCTGGCGGTGGACTGGGTGGTCCGGGCAGGCTGCGCCTCGGCCATCGCGCCCTGCATGGCACCACCGGGTATCAAGGCTGTCCTGGGCCCCGCTGACCCCGCACGAGCCGGAAGATCCGCGGGACGGCCCGGTCCAGGCCCGGTGGGCGACACCGCCTCGCGGCTGGCCAGGGTGAGGTCCTCGTGGTCTGCAGCCTTCCTGTTGATCCTGGGGTCACGCCTCAGGCCGCGGCTCGTGCGTGTAGGCGATGTAGTAGAACAGCGCGGTGAACGCCGCCACACCGGGTAGCAACAGCAACGGGAGGGCTGGCGGCACGCCGTAGGCGATGCCGATGATGAGCAGGAACGCGTAGAGCAGGACCACCGGGAGGCCCGCCAGGGCGCCCCGGACGTGACGCTGGAACGCCTGGAGGAACGCCTCCTCCTCGGCAAGCGCCCGCTGGAAGGCGGCCTGCTCGGCCGCGGTCACCTCGCCGGGGTGCTCGTGACCGACGTGCAGGTCCCGGTAGGCTTCCCGGCTGAACGCTTGGCCGCAGACCCGGCACTCGGCTGCCGCCCCCTGACGCGTGGCGGTCATCAGGGCCCCACCCCCGGGAGGGAGACGATCCACAGGCCGACCATGGTGTAGCCGACCATGACCAAGGCCAGGGGGACCTCGCTCTTGATGGCCTGGATCCGGCTGGGGAAGGCCCCGAAGGCGCCGTGGTGGGCGGCCAGGACGGCCAGCACGTGACCAAGCACGATCAGGGCGACCTGGCAGGCGACGACCGTGGTGCTCCACGCGGCTGGGATCGACCACGGCCCCGCGGCCGGGAGCAGGGTCCACCCGAGCCCCAGGGGATCGCCCAGGCCCTGGACGATCAGCGGCAGGTTCTCGCCCAGGTAGAACAGGTCGTGGGCCAGGTGGTAGCCGGCCGCGATCGGGAGCAGGGAGACGGCGAACCGGCCGGCGACCTCGCCGGTCGGCCGGAGCGTGCCCGCCATCCGCGCCACGGCCATGGCGCACGCCCAGAACGCGGCCACGAACACGGCGTAGCCGGCCAGCAGGACCACGGCGACGGCGACCGGGTCGCCGGGACCTCCCAGCGCGCCGAGGACGGCTTGCCCGGGCGCGGTGGATAGGAACCCATCGAAGTTCACCCCGTACAGGAGGGCCACGATGAAGGCCACCTCGCTGGCGTCTCGCGCGGCCAGGTCCCCCAGCCGTGCACCCGGCCAGGTGACCTGCCAGCCCTCCTCGGTCCGCTGGAGGGGGGCCAGGGTGGCCCACCACGCCAGCATCCGGTCCAGCAGCTCGGCTCTCCCGAGCCATGTCTCGGTGCCGAACAGGGCCATCCCGGCCACGGTCAGCCCCGTGTAGGCCAGGACGAGCCGCCCCAGCCACGTCGGGTCGCGGAAGGCGCCGCCCCACACCTCCAGCCCGATGGCGGTCACGAGGAGCACCACAGCCGGCCAAGCGGCCAGCCACGCCGGGTAGGTCAGGGGCGCCTGGCCGGTGCGCCTGGCCTCCACGAGGCGCCCGAGGGCCCGGAACGGGGAGAACTCAGGCCCAGGGTCCAGGAGCAGGTAGGCGACCAAGGGGAGGCCCGCCCAGGCCACCAACCATATGCTGATCTCCGGCAACAGGCCGCCGGTCCCCGGCAGCACCCCGTTGAGCCCGACGGCCGCCAGCACCAGCAGGCCCAGGCCCTGGCCGACGTGCAGGCCCTCTCCGACCGGTGCAGGATCGACGGTGCCCGGGCCACCGGTCCGGATCGCTCCTGGTCTGGAGAGGAAGGCACCGACGATCGCGAAGGTGAGCCCGACGATGGCCGCCCCGGCGACCCAGACGACCCACGTCGGGAAGGCGACCCGGGCCTCCACGCTACCCGACAGGCCACCGCCCGTGTGGGCTGCAGCCGCCGGCACGAGCGCAAGATGGACCACCAGCGCGAGGCCCACCCGCCAGCCCAGGCTGCCAGGGCATCGCCGGCGGGTGAGCCTGGACGGTCGCAGAGGATCGGCGGTCATGGGATGCGGTAGGCCGCGCATCCGGGCCTGGGGTTCTTAGGCGTTGCCCACCCGGCGCTTTGCCGGCCAAAGGACCGGGCTTGGTTTACTCGGGGAGGACCTACATGGCCCCATGAGCGAGACAGGCCACACGGGCCTGAGCCCGGAGGGCGCCCTGACGGCGCTGAGCGAGCTGGATCGTTACGAGGAGAGGTTGACCGCGCGGGCCGGCGGGATCACCTGGATGATCTGGGGCACCGCGGTGCCCGGCATCTTCACCACCTACAACACGGCCAACCCGTGGATCGGGAGCGTCGGCCTGGACTGGCTCAACGCGCTCCTGTGGATCCCCTGGATCGTCGGCGCCACCCTGGCTACCAACATGCTCTGGAAGAGCCAGTCGGTCGTCCTGGAGACCCACGACGCGGGCCCCAACGGCTGGCTGGTCAGCCTCGCCTTCGCGGTGACCTTCGGGGCGATCCTGGGCGGCGTCTACTTGCTGGGCCCCGACCTGGGGCCCAACGGGCTCATGCTGCTGGTCACCGGGTTGCTCACCCTCGTCATGGCGGCGGCCTACCGGATCGCCTGGGAGCATCCCGCGGTCCCCACGACCCTGGCAGGGCTCGCGATCGCGGCCGTCGCCCTGGCCATCGGGACCAGCGGGCTGGCCCAGCCGGCCACGGCCATGCTCTCGGCGGCCACGGTCGCCGTGGCCTACTACGGCCTTGGCGGCTACCTCTACGCCCGCGGGTGATCCCATCGAGCTCTCCGACGAGCTCCGGCTCATCCACCAACCCGTCCGCCTCAAGATCATGGGCCTGCTGTACAAGCACCGGGACGTGGCGTTCACACGGGTCAGGGACACGCTGGACCTGACCGATGGCAACCTGGCCTCACATGCCAAACGCCTCGAAGCTGCCGGGCTCCTGGAGAGCCGCAAGGCGCTCACCAGGGAGGGGTTCGAGGCCCGCTACCGCATCACGCAGACGGGCTCCCGGGCCTTCCGGGAGTACCTCACCCATCTCCGGGCGTTCGTGGACGACCACGGTGCGCCGGCCCCCGATCCGAGCCCAGGCACCTCGGACCCTGCCGATGGCATGAACGTTCAGGGATGAACGAACATTCATGGGGAAGGACGCCCCAACGTCTCACGAGGCATGCCAGAGCCGCAGTTCGTCATCTACGGAAGCACGGAGGGCTACACCGCCGTGACCAACCCCATCCGACGCAAGATCCTGGACGCGTTGGACGAGCAGGGGGACCTGGAGCTCCCGGACCTGGTCGAGGTCACCGGCCGGTCGAAGTCGACGTTGTCGAGCATCCACATGCCCAACCTCATCGGACGCGGGCTGGTCGAGGAACGACCCCACCCGACCGATGGACGCAAGAAGCGCTTCCACCTGTCGGGTCGACGGATCGGCTCCTCCGAGCTGCCTGTCGAGGAGCTCCGGGGGGCCGTGCGCGAGTACGTCACCGGTCCCCAAGGGCGCACCCAGGCCACCGCTCGGCTGGGGCTGGCAGCGATCGCAGCGGCGCCCGAGGACACCGATCCCAGCGTCCTCCGAGCCCAGGGCCGGCGCCTGGGCGGGCTGATGCGAAGCCAGGGCGACGAGAGCGCCAACGGCCAACTGATGAGCATCTCCACGAGGCTCGACAAGATGGGCGTCGCCAAGACGCTCCGGATCGACCTGGAGGCCTCGCGCCTGGATCTCGAGCTGGCCGAGGGGTGGGCAGCCGACGTACCCCTCCCCAACGCGCTGGCGGTGCTCGACGGCTTCCTCAAGGGGCTGGCTGGGACGCCCCAGGCCGAGCCTACGGACGTCGAACCGCTGGATGGCGACCGCCGAGCCAGCTTCCAGCTCTAACCGATCCTCTTGTTCGATGATGACCGAACGTTCAGGCTGGCGTCGGTGCAGATGCGCGGGACCCGGCACGCTGGAACACCCAGGCCTCCCTTGCTGGACGTGGCCTCGATGACCGGCTCTGCCCCCCGGACGGTCACCGGCACGGTCGCCGGTCTGGTCCGCGTGGCTCGGCCCGGGAACGTGGTCATGGCAGGGATCGGTGTCCTGGTCGGCGCCCTGGTCGTAGGCGGCCCGGTGACCTCGTTGGCTGTGGCGCTGACCGCGTTGGCGACGATGCTCGTCACCGCGGCCGGCAACGCGCTGAACGATCTCACCGACTTGGCGATCGATGCCCAGGCCCACCCCGAGCGACCGCTGCCGGCCGGCCAGGTGAGCCGCGGGGCCGTGCTGGGCCTCGCCCTGGTCGGCTTCCTCGTGGCCTTGGCGCTCGGGAGCCTCGTCTCCTGGCCCGTGGCGGGTATCGTCGCCCTGGCCGAGGGGATCGTGATCGGCTACGAGCTGGCCCTCAAGCGCCGCGGCTGGATCGGGAACCTCGTGGTGGCCCTGCTCGTGGCCCTCACCTTCATCGCCGGCGGGCTGGCCGTCGGCCACCTGTCTGCGAGCGTTGCCTTTTTGGCAGGCGCCGCGCTCTCGGCCAACGTGGCCCGCGAGGTCTGGAAGGACGCCGAGGACGCCGCCCACGACATCGGTCGGTCGACCATCGCCCGGCGGTGGGGCCAGACGACCGCCCGTCGCACCGGGCAGGCCGCCACGGTCCTGGCCATCGTGCTCTCCCCCTTGCCTCTCCTGGTCGGGTTCGGCGGCTGGCCGTTCCTGGCCGCCGTGCTCGTCGCCGATGCCATCTTCCTGGCCTCCCTGGCCGTGCCCGCTCCGGCCAAGGCCCAGCGCTTGTCGAAAGCCGGGATGGTGGCCGCCTTGATCGCGTTCACCGTGGGGGCGATCGCGTGAGCCTGCTCGACGGGATCGTCGAGGCCCGGGGTGGTCCCGTCCACGCCACCCTGATCGATCCCGCGTCGACCTCACCCTCCGAGGCGGCCAAGCTCGTCGAGCGGCTGGCTCGGGCCGGCACCGACCTCGTCCTCCTGGGCGGATCGACCGGCGTGACCGGGGATGCCATGCAGGCCACCGTCGAGGCCGTCAAAGAGGCGTGCGATCTCCCGGTGGTCCTGTTCCCGTCGAGCTCGACCCAGATGGCTGCCGGGCTCGACGGCATCCTGTACACCCTGACCTTCAACTCGACCCTCCAGCCGTGCATCATCGAGGAGCAGGCCAAGGGCGCCGGCCCGGTCCTGGCCTCGGGCCTGGAGGTCATCACGACCGCCTACGTCATCGTCGAGCCCGGCATGACCGTCGGTGAGGTCACCCAGGCCGATCTGGTCCCCCGCGACGAGCTGGGCGCCAGGCGAGCCGGTCGGTACGCCGACCTCGCCAGGGTCCTGGCCATGGATGCGATCTACCTCGAGGCCGGCAGTGGAGCACCCGACCCGGTCCCGCCGCCCCTGATCGCGGCGGCCAAGGTCCCCGGCGTCCGGTTGATCGTCGGTGGGGGGATCCGCACCCCGGAGCAAGCCAGCGCGGCGGTCGAGGCCGGCGCGGACGTCGTCGTGACCGGCACCCTCGCCGAGGAAGGCAAGATCGAGGCCGTTTCAGCGATCATCGACGCGCTCGGCTGACCCGCTGCTGGCGCTGGGTCGTCATGGAGAAGAGGGAAGAAGAGGATCCCGGGTCACGGCCCGGGCGACGGCATCGAGATCCGTCCGGTCAGGGACCGGTGTGACGGATCTTGTCGATGTCGTGGTTCTTGGACTCCAGGGTGACGATGGCCCGGTTGGCCGCGAAGACCACGTTCTCCATGCCGATCTCCTCGGCCACCTGGGCGGGGAACTGGACACGCACGGTCACCTTCTGACCGTCGACCTTGTACCCCTGCTCGATGGTCACTGGGCCCTTGATGGGCTTCAGGTCGGGCTCGTCGTCGCCCTTGTCCTTGGACACGTTGGGGTCACTCACCCTTGAACTCTGGCTGGCGCTTCTCGGCGAAGGCGGTCAGGCCCTCCTGGAGGTCGTGGGAGTCGGCCAGCTCGGCCATCGCCTCGAGCACGTAGCCGAACCCGTCCTCGATGGTGTTGTCGTTGGCCTTGTTGACCACGCTCTTGGCCTTGGTGACCGCCAGGGGCGAGGCCTTGACGGTGATCCGCTTGGCGATGTCCTGGGCCGCGCGGACCTCGTCGCCGTCGGGGACGACCTTGTTGACCAGGCCGATGCGCTGGGCCTCTTGGGCGTTGATCATCTGACCGGTGTAGATGATCTCCTTGGCCTTGGCAGGTCCGACCAGCCGAGGCAGGCGCAGGACGCCGCCCCACGCCGGGATCAGGCCCAGTGTGGTCTCGGGCGTACCGAACCGGGCTCGGTCGCTGGAGAACCGCATGTCGCACGCGGTGGCCAGCTCGAGCCCGCCACCGAGGCACAGGTTGTTGACCGCGGCGATGACCGGGTGCGGGAACTCGTGGATCCGCTGGAAGACGTCGTTGCCCAGCTTGACCTGGCTGGCGGCGTCCTCCGGGCTCATGCCCGACATCTCCTGGACATCGGCACCCGCGCAGAACGCGTTGTTGCCGGAGCCGGTGATGACGACGGCCCAGACATCGTCGTTGTTCTCCAGGTCGTCCAGGG
>CAYXGD010000025.1:0-17754 GCA_964464425.1 uncultured Thermoplasmatales archaeon | reverse complement strand
CTCGGTCCCAGCAGGCCCGTCGGGGGGTTATCAAGAGAGTGACCACGTCGTTAACGCCGAGGGCCGGGCCAGGGGACCTGTCGGCGGCAGCTCAGTTCCCTTCCAGGGCATCGATGACGATGCAGGCGGCCACCAGCGCGCCGCGTGGGATCCCCTTGGTGTCGTGGAGGAGGACGTCGTACTTGTCCCGGAGGCTGAAGTGCTCGCGGATCCGGCCCATGGGCTGACCGTCAGGCGTCGTGATGTGGTACGTGTACGGGAGGAGGGTGAAGATCGTGATCAGGCTTCGGAGCACGTCGAGCAGCATGCTCTCGCTCTCGACGTGGGCCAGGATCTCGCCGGTGTCGGCATCGACGATGCGCCAGGCGTGGTGGAAGAAGGTGAACCGCTTGCGCAGCACGATCAGGGGTTCGTCGGTCTGGGCGTCGAAGATGACGTAGTCGCCGGCCAGGTCGAGCATCTGCTGGGCCCTGACCGTGAACACCGGCTGGTCGTCCGGTGTGGTGAACGGGAACTCCTCTTTCAGTTTGAGGAGCCTCTGTTTGCCCTTGAGGACCTCGCGGCCATCGGTGTCGTAGACCGTGTACCGGTTCCGGACCAGCGCCTGCTCGACGCGGAAGGTGTCGCCGTCGAGCCCGGCGGCCTCCAACCGGTCGATGGCCTGTTGCTTGATCCCGGGCATGGTTAGGGCTTGGCTTGCAAGCTCAAGAGCGCTTCGGTCCAGGCGGCCGGGCAGCGGCTAGGTTCTTACCGAGGGCGCGGCCTGCACCACCGATGCCAGACAACGTCGCCGTCCTGGGCGCCGGCACGATGGGTCACGGGATCGCCCTGGTCTGCGCCCGCGAGGGCCATCCGACGGCCCTGTACGATATCGACATGCACGTCGTCGAGAAGGGGATGGCCCGGATCAGCCAGGCGCTCGACAAGGGCGTCGAGAAGGGGAAGACGACCGAGGCCGAGAGGGAGGCCGCGCTCGACAACCTCTGGGTCACCGACGACCTGGCAGAGGCTGTCGCCGAGGCCGGCGTGGTGATCGAGGCCATCCCCGAGGAGCTCGAGCTCAAGCGGAAGGTGTTCGCCCAGGTGGAGACCGCGGCACCTGGCGATGCGCTCCTGGCGACCAACACCTCGTCCCTGTCTGTGACCGAGATCGCCGCGCCCCTCGACGAGCCCGACCGGTTCCTAGGTATCCACTTCTTCAACCCGCCCTACATCATGCAGCTCGTCGAGCTCGTCCAGGGGGAACAGACGACCGATGCCACCGTCGAGAGCGCCCGCCGCTTCGCCCAGGGCCTCGGCAAGACGCCCATCGTGGTGCAGGACGTCCCCGGCTTCGCCAGCTCGCGCCTGGGCGTGGCCCTGGGCCTGGAGGCCATCCGGATGGTCGAGGAGGAGGTCGCCAGCCCAGAGGCCATCGATACGGCCATGGAGCTGGGCTACAACCACCCCATGGGCCCCCTCAAGCTCACCGACCTGATCGGCTTGGATGTCCGGCTGGACATCGCAAAGTACCTGGCCGAGGAGCTGGGCGACCGGTTCGAGCCGCCCGAGCTTCTCCGCGAGATGGTCGAGGCTGGCAAGCTGGGGAAGAAGAGCGGGGAAGGGTTCTACAGCTACTGATCCCAGGTGCCGGTCAGCGTGGGAACCGACAACACCTAAACCCCGCCCACCTGTGGGACGGGTCGTGCAGCGCCAGTTCGAGGCTCTCGGCGATGACCACTACGACGTGCTCGTGGTGGGCGGCGGCATCCACGGCGTGTGGACCGCCCGGGCCGCGGCCATGCGCGGGCTGAAGGTCGCGCTGGCCGAGAGCGTGGACTACGCCTCGGGCACCTCGTCCCGGTCGACGATGCTGGCCCACGGTGGCCTGCGCTACCTGGCCCAGTTCGACGTGGGCCTGGTCAAGGAGGCCCTCCAAGAGCGCGGGATCCTGACCCGCAAGGCGCCCCACCTGGTCCGGCCCCTGCCGTTCATCCTGCCGTTCTACGAGGGCATGCCGTACCCCCGCTGGCAGCTGATGATCGGGATCGCCTGGTACTCGTGGCTGGCCCGGGGGTCGGGCTACCCGCGCCATCGGTTCCTCTCCAAGGAACAGGTCCTCGAGCTCGAACCGGGCCTGTCGCCCAAGGGCCTGATGGGTGGGGCCCTGTACTACGATGGTCAGATCCTGATGCCCGAGCGGTTGTGCGCAACGGTGGCCGTTGACGCCGACCGGCGCGGGGCGGTGATGGCCAACCACGCCGAGGTCACCGAGGTCACCAGCGCCGACCGGGTCACGGGGGCCGTCGTGCGCGACCGGTTCACCGGCGACGAGGTCGAGGTCTCAGCAAGGACGGTGCTGAACACCACGGGACCGTTCCTGGACGGGTTCCTGGACGCGGTCGGGGCCGAGGACGACATGCTGCGCCTGACCAAGGGCGTGCACCTGATGACCCCGCCCTTCACCGAGCACGCCATCGTCATCAACGCGCCGGACGGCCGCACGTTCTTCTCGATCCCGTGGTACGATCACCAGCTCATCGGGACGACCGACACGGACTACACCGACGATCCCCGCAAGGTCCACGCGACCTCCGAGGACGTCGCCTACCTGCGGGATGCCACCCTGCGCTACTTCCCGGATGCCCCGGTCGACCAGGTGCTCTACACGAACGCTGGGCTGCGCAACCTGCTGAACGTCGAGGGCGTCCATCCGAGCCAGGTGACCCGCAAGCCCTTGATCCACGACCACGAGGACGAGGGCTTGGCGGGCTTGGTCTCCCTGGCTGGCGGCAAGCTGACCACGGCCCGGGCCACGGCCAGCGAGATCCTCGACGCGGTCCGGCCCCACCTGGCAAGGCCCGCCGAGCGGGTGCCGGACCTGGACCCCTTGCCCGGCGGCAGGTTGGACCTGGAGCCCGAGCTCGAGAACGCCCGGCACGCCTGCCAGCAAGCTGGTCTCCGAGCCGACACCGGCGATAGGCTGGTGGCCCTCTACGGGAGCCGCTGGGAGGAGGTCGCCGACGCGGGCCTGGCGGCCTTGTCTGAGCACGAGGCCGTGCTGGAGGGCGAGGTGCTCAACGCGGCCCGGCACGAGTCGGCCTGGACGGTGGAGGATGTGCTCCGACGTCGGACCCTGGGTTGGGTGTCCACGCCCGAGCAGGGGTTGGAGGTCGCCGACCAGGTCGCCGAGCTGCTCGAGAAGGGGGGCGTGCCCGATCGGGTCGCGCAGCAGAGCGTCGAGGGCTACCGCGAGACCGTGGCCCTCCATCGCCGATGGCAGGACGGGGACCCCGGCCAGCGTGGCTAGGGCGCGCACCCGAAGCCTGCAACCCCGGCCCCCGACCGGGTCGTGGATGTCATCGGCGCGTTCTGAACCAGCGCCTGTCCTCAGTCCAGGAAGCCCTGGACATCGGCCACCCGGCGCGGTCGCCGGGGCGGCAGCCAGTCGTACACGTGAGCCAGGAACCGAGCCATCAGCTCACCGGTGATGCCCCAGACGCGGGTCTCCTCGTCCAGGTGCCAGTAGTGGACCACCCGATCCCCTCGATCCTCATCCCACCAAGCCCGCGCCTCGTACCCCTGCACCGCCCAGGGTCGACCCTCCAGGGGTCGCCCTGGCTCCAGGAACGAGGTCACCGGGACGGTCAGCACCTCGGCGACCTCCCCGGGTGAGGCACGGTGAGGTTCGGGGGCTTGCGGGTCGAGGACACCGACGTAGGCGTGGATCAGGGGGCCCCGGAACGGTTGGTAGGTGGTCAGGAGACCGGCCAGTTCGACGTGGTCGGTCGGCAGGCCAACCTCCTCCTCGGTCTCCCGCAGCGCCGCATCCCGGGGGTCCTCGTCGCCGGCCTCGACACGGCCACCCGGGAAGCTAACCTCGCCCGGGTGCGAGCTCAGGTGGTCGGTCCGGCGGGTGAGGATCAGCTCCTGCTCCCCGTCGCGGACCCGGAGCGGGATCAGGACCCCGCTCAGGCCCTCCTCGGCCGACCGCTTGGCCGGTCGCTCGTCGGCCAGGCGGGCTCGCAGGTGCTCGAGAGCGCCGGTGAGGTCGAGGTCGGCCGGGTCGTCCACGACCTGCCATGGGGCCCTTCCCGGGATGAAGGCTTCCCTATGCCCCGGCCGGTCCTCGCCCGTGGCTGACCGACGTCAGCTGGTGAGGACGCCCCTGTGCTCCAAGCGCACCGCGGCCTGCTGAGCCCGGTCGATGATCTTCTCGGTCCGCCGTGGCAGCGACCGGGCGAAGATCTGCTCGCCCTCTCCGTCGCCGGTCGCGGCCTCCTCGAGGATGCTGGACAGCTCGTCGGGGGTGAGCCGGGCCAGCTCGTCGATGCTCTGGATGCCGGCATCCACCAGCCGGGCCGAGAGCTTGGGCCCGATGCCGTCGATGGCCATGAGCTCAGCGGTCGCCCGCCACCGCCGAAGGTCGTCCTGATCGAGCCCGGTCGCTTCTGCCAGGCTCTCGATGTCGGTGTGGAGCAGCGTGTCGGTCAGGTTCACGCCGTACCGACGCATCTTCCGAGCGTCCGAGGCGCCCAGACCGGGGATCTCGGTGACCTCGTACTTGGCCACAGGGTACAATGGACGGGCCCCTTGTCCCTCGTCGAGCTTGGAGGGGCGACCGACGTCGCCTTCCTCCATGCCGTTGGTCGACATGGCCGACAGGACCTCGTCCTGCTCGTGCAGGATGGCCGACACGAGGGCCTCCTGGCGGGAGAGCCGGTCGTCCATCTCCTCGTGGATGTCAGCGAGGAACCGGTCCTGGCGGGAGAAGTACCGCTCGGTGGAGGCGTAGCCCTCCTCGCGGATGGCGTTGTCCATCTTGGCCTCGAGGGTCTCGAGCTTCTCCTGGATCCGGCGCTCGTGCTGATCCAGCGCGTTGGAGACGTCCGACCTCAACCGGCCGAAGGCCTGCTCGTTATCCTCGAAACGCGCCCCGATCCGGTCCTCGTGCCGCTTGAGGGCTTGCTCCATGTCCTGGCTGGAGATCCCCTGGCTGGCAGGGCGGGAACGTGCGAGCTTGGTCTCCTCCTCCAACGAGGCGATCCGGCGCTCGGCTGCACCCTCGTGGGCCTCGACCCGACGTAGGGTCCCTTTCATGGTGAAGAACAGGACCGCCGTGGCGATCCCCAGCAGACCCACGAGCCCTCCGAGCACGACGAACGCGGTGCTCGTGTCGAGCACGCCCGGTGACTGGACGTCGAACACGGCCATGGCCACCAAGGCCAGGAGCCCGATCACCATCAGCCCGCCTGTCCAGGCGATCCACGACTCCCGGGTCTCTGGGGACGTCCGCATGTTGGACTCAGACATCTCACGACACCTGCCGTACGGTGGCGTGTCTAGCTTGAAGTCGGTTCTTTCACGGCAGGCTAACGGTCCCGGCCTGAGGCAGGAGCAAGCGGCGAGGTGGCTCTACAGACCAGACAGGAGAGAAGGAGACGCCCGCTGGGCGTGCGGGCGACGGCCAGCCCGGTGGTGGCCGGTCACGACGGCGGCCATGGCGGGACGAGGTTGCCTTGGCCGGAGACGGTCAGGGTATGGTACTCCCATGTGCCCCAGATCGACCAATCCGGGTTGTCCCGGTAGCGGGGATCGGTCTCGTGGACGATGAAGTAGTTGTAGGTCCCGTCGTCGCCGTACCCGCTGCAGGTGATGTGGTTGAGGATCCAGCCGGCGTCCATGTATGGATCGTTGCCGAAGTCCGCCCGGTAGTTGACGATGTAGTCGCATGTCGTCAGCGTGGCTTGGTCGAGCTCCTCGATGCTGCCGACGGTCCCGTCCACACGCCCATCGCCCAGGTCCCAGTACCAGTCCCCGTTGGCATCCCACGCGTACACGGACGTGTAGTGCCCGTTGACGTAGACCCCTGCGTCAGGGATCCCGTTATCATCTTGATCGTAGCGGTCGGTGCCATGGCCAGGGACGACGGTCCCCGCCACGGCTGGCAGGCTGACGGTCACGAGCGCGATGGCTGTTGCGATGATGGCCGGTTTGAACATCTTAACCCAACGAGGCCCTCGCCGGTCGGGGGTTGATAACCCTACGTCCGGATGTGAAGCTGTTCGGGCTGGCCGTTCAAGTCAGCCGCGCATCCACCTCGTGACCCACCTACACGGACGCCTGCGGATCCAGGCCGCGCTCGCACCAACAAGGCCGGGACTGGGCCTCTCGAAGGCTCCGCGACCCCACGCCGCCGGAACTCATGATCGAACCGAGGGTCTCATCCTGCCGTGGCGACGAGCGGTGTGCCTGGGGCGTGTCTGCGGGGATCCCCGCGAACGCGGGCGTCGGGATAGCCGCCCGGATACCGCCGGCCAGGGCTCCCTGACCCCCTTCCCAGGGACCGCGGGGAAGTTGCGGATGGTCAGCGAGCGAGACGACGGACCGACGGGTTCGGACCGAGCCCGGGCCGTGCAGCCCCGCCTTGACCTGCCGGTTCGCTGGCAAGGAGGTCGGTGCAGGCATGGCGGCTTCGCTGGCAAGGAGGTCGGTGCAGGCATGGCGGCGCCATGCCGAAGCAGAACGACACAGCCAGCGGGCCGGCAGGCGGTCCTGGCGATGGGAGAACCTGAGGTCCGTGGTCGAGCGAGGAGTAGCCCCGGCAGGATTCGAACCTGCGTCATCGGCTCCAAAGGCCGAGATGATTGGCCACTACACTACGGGGCTAGGCTGCGCCGGAGGGCCCAGCAGCGGCACGAAGGGACAGGTCTTCTTAACCCTCACGCTCCACGGGGACCCAAAGGCTATGGCCGAGGTCGCTAGATACAGTATCACATGGCCCAGACGCGCGCGGGAGAGGTGACCCACTTCTTCCAGAACATCGACGTGGCCATCATCAAGGCCGACGCCCCCTTCGAGGTCGGCGACACGCTGCACATCGAGGGCACGACCGACGACATGACCTTCGAGATCGAGTCCATGGAGGTCGACCACGAGTCGGTGGAGCGGGCCGAGCCCGGCCAGGAGGTCGGGATCAAGGTCCCCAAGCGGGCCCACGAAGGCAGCGACGTCTTCCTCGTCGAGTGACCACCGTGGCGGCAGCCGACGCCAACCCCTGGCACCGGGACAGCCCCTTGAACGTCGCCCGGGCCGGCGGCTGCCTGGAGGCCCCCGAGCACACGCTCCACGCCTGCCGCCAGGCCATCGCTGCGGGCGCCGACGGCCTCTGGCTGGACCTGCGGCTCACCGGCGATGGCCAGGTCGTGCTCCTGACCGATCCGACCGTGGATCGCACCACGGATGGCACGGGGAACATCGAACGGTTCAGCCTCGGCGAGATCAAGCAGCTCGACGCCGCGTACCGGTTCTCACCCGGCCAGGGTGCCACCGATCCAGCCGCCGCCGACGCCTGCCCGCTGCGGGGGATCGCGACCGGCGACGGACCGCCGCCCGACGGCGTCGCAGCCGACGAGCTGCGGATCGCAAGGTTCCCGGAGCTGCTCGACGCGCTGTCAGGAGCGATGCTGCTCCTTCGGTTGCACGACCACAGCCGCCGCAAGGGCGTGCTCGCTCGCCGGGTGGTCGAGCAGCTCGAGGCCCACGAGGCCACCAGCCGAGCGTTGATCTCGCCGCACAACGACGTCTCGGCCAGGACCCTGCGACGGAGCGCGCCCGGCCTTGACCTGGCTTGGCCCAGCGCCCAACTGGTCACCCGGGGCGACAAGGGGCTTGCCACCGACCTGCACCTGCCCAGCTACAAGGCCGTCCACCTGCCCCTCGAGCATCGCGGCCGCGAGATCCTGACCCAGCAGGTCGTTGGCGATCTCCACGACGGGGGCATGGGCTTGTTCGTCCACGGGGTCGACGACGAAGCAGCCATGGAACGGTGCCTCGAGCTAGGGGTCGATGGGATCGTGACGGGCCGGCCCAGCGTGCTCGCTGGGAGGCTCGAAGGATGAAGGGCGTCGCGTGGTTCCGGGGGGCCGGGGGCAACACGCGAGGTTGCGCCCCCGTGTGCAGCCGGACCGGCTACCCCCAGAAGTAGCTGTAAGTAGCGGAACCTCCGGATTAAGCGTTGCCCTGTGATCCTCGCAGGGGAAGGGTCGGAGGGGGCGCCCGCCGGTTCCTGACCAAGGTGTAGGAGCTGACAGGTGACCTGGACGTGGGTGTCCACGGGCGCCAGCGTCCCCTCCCTTGCTGGCGCCGTGACGGATCGTTGGGAACCTGATGCCGCCGGCACGGCCACACCTGAGCCGCGGGCCGTGCCTCCCGCGCCAGCGGGACCAGGTGACACCCTCACACGATAGAGGTTCGTCCTTCACGCCGGTCAGTGACATGAGATGTTCGTGCCCGCCCCGTCCGGCCGGGGGCTGGCTGCCGGCCAGGGATCCGACCCATGCCCACCGATCCCCCTCCTGTCACGGGCGGGGCGTGACGACCCTTTAAAGGGGGTCGCGCGTTCCGGCGCCCTGGTGACCCCCGTGTTGAGGATCCCAACCCTCGCCGTCGTCGTGGCGCTCGTGACCGCCATCGCCTTGCCCGCCATCGCCCCCGGCGGTGGCCCGCCCACCGCCTCGACAGCCGGGGGCGACCTGGCCGAGAGCCCCGGCCAGCCGGACTGCCAGATGACCACGATCGTCGACAACGACGAGGCCCGGGTCAAGTTCCACGGGATGAAGGCCATGTTCCACGTGTGGTCCAAGGACGAGGCAGGGACAGCGGAGGGCAAGTACCTCTACAAGACCAAGGCGATCCGCGAGGAGGACGCCGAGAACACCACGGTCGCCTGGGTCAACCTCGAGAACGCGCAGCCCCTCTCCAGCACCTGCGAGATCACGACGGAGGACGAGTGGGTCAACGTCACCTACACGGCCACCGAGGACGTCCGCGCGGCAGGCGATGGCGCCCACGACGGTGGCCAGCTCGGCCAGGCCGTCATCGAGTTCCGCTACCACTTCAACACGAGCGACAACTCGGCCAAGTTCGACCTCAACGTCCAGGACTGGCCCTGGCAAGGCGACGGCACGCTGGCCTACGACTTCACGGTCAGCTCGGACTGGACCATCGAACCCGCCGAGAACGGGCTCGGGTTCCGCGGCGACGACGGCGAGACCAAGGCCTTCGTCCAGTGGGCACCCAACGCCACCGCCTACTACGAGGACGGCCACAACGAGACCGCGGTCGTCGATTCGGCCACGACCGTCGACGAGGGCGAGGACGGCGGCAACGCGGCCTTCGTCACGCTCAACTTCACCCAGGCCTCCCCCGGCTACGTGGAGCTCGACTACGACCCCACCGTCGGCGCGGGCAGCTACCTCATCATCGCCGGGATCCTGATGGTGACCGACACGACCCTCCCGCTGCCCGAGCGGATCAACGACCTGGTCTGGGCCGCGCTCTGAGCCCGCCCGTGGACGGATGTCCCCCTGGGGCTCCCAGGGGGGTCTCCTGTGCCCCGCCCAGGTCTTCCCCCTGGGAGTAGCTTTAAACCTGGGGCCTCGTTGCCCAGGCTACGATGACCCTCCCGGACATCCAGGCGCTCCGGAGCGACCACGACTACAAGCTCACCCGCGTGGGCGTGACCGGCGTGACCAAGCCGGTCCGCATCGAGCGTCCTGGGGAGGCCCGCTTCCACGCCCTGCACGCCGACTTCGACGTGTTCGTCGACCTGCCGGCCGACCAGCGGGGCGTCCACATGTCGCGCAACCTGGAGGCCATCAGCCAGACCCTGGACCGCCAGGTCCGCGAGCCTCGCGCAGGCTTGGAGTGGGTCGTCGAGGAGATCGCCCGGGAGCTCCTGGACAAGCACGACTACGCATCGGTGGCCGAGGTCGAGGCCGAGGCCACCTTCTTCATGGAGCGCCAGACCCCGTCGGGCGCGGCGACCATGGAGCCCTACAGCCTGGTTGCCAGCGCCCGGGCCGTCCGCGGAGGGTCCCTGCGGCGTTCGATCGGTGTGGTCGTCACCGGGATGACCGCCTGCCCGTGCGCCATGGAGACCACACGCCACATCCTCGAGGACGAGCAGGACGCGACGATCGAGAACGCGCCGTCGGTGACCCACAACCAGCGCAACCGGACCCTGCTCATGATCGACGTGGACGAGGGCCACGATGTGGATGCCCGGGACCTGGTCGACCTGGTCGAGGGCGCCATGAGCGCGCCGACCTACGAGCTGCTCAAGCGGGGCGACGAGGCGCGACTGGTGCTGCAAGCCCACAGCAACCCGAGGTTCGTCGAGGATGTCGTACGCGAGACCCTGTCCCGGGTCGTCAAGACCTTCGGTCACCTCCCCGGCGACACCGTGATCACGGTGAAGAGCGAGGCCGAGGAGTCGATCCACAAGCACAACGCCTTCGCTGAGCGTGTGACGACCCTCGAGGAGCTCAAGGCGTAAGGCCCCTCGGCTCACCGGCTGATCGGGACGGATGGTTCAACGACGTCGCCACGGAACTCTTTAGACCCCCGGGTGTGCCCCGGTGTGAGGTGACGTTGGTGTCCGCACTCAAGCTGCTCGCTGCCATCGCGCTCGTGATCTCCCCGGCCAGCCTGGGGATCGCTGCTTACACGGGCGCGGTCGATCTCGACCTGACCGCATCGTCCGAGCCCGGGTTCAACGGGAAGATCGTCCACGAGGAGACGGGATCCTTCGACGAGCCGGTCACCGAGGGGACCCTGGACCTGCGCGTCGACCGCGGCGCGGTCCGGGTGATCGGGTGGGAGAAGCCCGAGTACCGGGTCATCGTGGTCGAGGAGCCCCACGAGGATGCCGCGCTCTCCGACCAGGAGACGAGCGTCGAGTTCGAGGATCGCTCCTCGGGCAGCACCATCGACCTGAAGGTCGTGGCTGACCGGCAGGGCACCTACCGTGTCCAGCAGGACGGCGACGGCGTCCGGACCGGCGACCACGTGGACCTGGCCATCGTCGCCTGGGTCCCGGCCTCCGCCCAGTACAGCACGATCCGGGCCTGCAGCGGCCAGGACAGCTTCTGGAGCGGCGCCATCTCCACCGCGGACGATGTGCTCGGCGAGATCGCAGAGGTCCGTGACGGGGACCACGGGTGCGTTCCCGCCCAGGAGACACCCAGCACCATGGGCCAGATCTCCATCAACCACGAGGGGAACAGCACCGGCCTGAACGTCACGTCAGGCGTCGTCGGGCTCCAGGGCGACGCCCTCAGGGCCTTGACCAGCTACGGCAGCATCGAGGTCACTGAGGCCGGCTTCGAGACCATCGACCTCGACTCCGCGTACGGCGAGGTCGCCTTGGCCGACGTCACGGCAGGCAGCGTCGAGGTCAGCACGGACTACGGCGCCATCACGGCCCGGGAGCTGGAGGTCACCGACCTCGAGCTGGCCTCTGGGTACGGGGACCTGACGGTCCAGGGGACCGCCGAAGCGGCCGAGATCGCCACCGAGTACGGTAGCATCCTGTTGGAGGGGACGTTCGACGATCTGGACGTGAGCACCGAGTACGGGGACCTCGCGGCCGAGCTGGCCGTCCGCGCCTCCGGCGCCTACGATCTCTCCACCGAGTACGGGAACGTCGAGCTCTCCGTCCCCGCCCGGGATGCCATCGGCTACGATGTCGTCGCCAGCACCGAGTACGGGGATGTCGATGTCGACCTCCAGGATGCCTCCCGCCAGGGTGACGCTGGGGAGGAGGACGACGAGGATCGGGAGCGCGAGCACGTCCGCACCGACGGTTTCGACGAGCGCGCCATCCAGGTCGAGATGGTCATCGAGACCGAGTACGGCGACGTTGACGTCGGCCACCAGGCCCTCGATCCCGAGGAAGAGGAGGAGAGCACGGCAGCCAGCGACCCGGATCCCGGCGAGACCGGGCCGGTCGTCGAGGACCTGGCGGTGCCCACCTCAGACGTGCGCTGACCGGCGACGGTGGCGGGCCTGGGGGGGCCCGGGGACCGGCCGCGGTCTCCGGCAGCTCGGCCTGGATCTGGGGGTCAGCGCCGAGGCTGGATGGTCGAGGAGGACGACTGCCCCCACCGGGCGACCGGCGACGGGCAGCGTCGAGAGAAGAGATGTGTGGCCGGCGTCCAGCCGGCCACCGCAGGGGGGTCACTTGAGCTTCAGGACACCCATCACGAGCAAGACCACACCGACGATCAGGTTGATCGCCTGCGTGACCACGCCCGGCAGCCCGATGAAGTCCCCGTAGAGCAAGATGCCGAGCACGATGCTCAGCACGCCGAAGATCGTGCCACCGGGGACGACGTTGATCAACATCAGGATACCGAGCACGATCAGGACGATCCCCATGATCGGGATCAGCCCACCGACCCCGAGCTCACCCAGGAGGACGAGCAGTCCGAGGACGATCAGGGCGATCGCGATCGCAAGGTCCAGGCCTTTAGCTGCCATCGGGCCCACGACGTCGTTGGACGGTAAGACCCTTGGGGTTCTCCATCGGACCCCTGCCAGGGCCTCCGATGGGACGCCCGACCGATGTGACGCGCCGACGTCCAGGTCCATCCTCGGCTCATGGCCGCCGGCGCCCTCCCATGGCCAGCAGCCCCAGCAGGGCGACCACGCCGACCACCGGTAGAAGCTGCGTGGTCTGGGTCTCCTCCACCCCGGCCACGTCGAAGCGTCCCTGCATGCCGCGGTCGGCGTAGGCCGGGTCACGGTACGGGATGGCCTCCTGGACGTCGGTGGGGACCGTGAAGCTCATGATCGTCTCCTCCCCCGGGGGGATGGCCTGGCTGGTCCGGTCGATCGGGCCGCCGATGGCCAGGCTGTGGTTCCGGTCGCCCAGGTTGATCAGCACGAGCCGGACCTGCTGGCCAGGGTGGAGGGTCGGGGAGGGGTTGGCGTCGGTGCCGTTGTCGATGGTGAACCAGGCGAGCGTGCCGTTCTCGGTCTCGGCGTCGTGAGCGTTGACCAGGTACATCGACACGCCGCCGTGGGACGTGTGACCGGTCGCCGGTGGGGCAAGGCTCCCGCCGAGCACGCCCAGCAGGAGGAGGGCCAACAGCCTCCGCGCCACGTTCCGGCGGTCCACGGCCAGCACCTACCGGTGCCGGCGCCGTCCTACGATGACGGCGGCAGCGCCCAGGGCCAGCAACGGCAGCAGCGCGGGCAGGGGGATCTGATCGAGGGAGCCTTCGTCCCCCTGGGCGCTGCCCTCGGTGAACCCCTCGGGTGGGAGACCGGAGACCGTGGGGATGTTGGGGATGTCACCGACGCCCCCGCCGACGACGAACTGGGCCTTCATGCCCTTCTGCTGGTGCTGGGCGACCCCGCAGTGGGCCATGATGGTGGTCGGCTTGCCGGGGGTGATGAAGGTCCCGGTCTCGTTGCCGGGTCCGTCGACCTCCAGCAGGAAGAAGCCCTCGGGCCAGACGCCGTGGGGCATGAACTGGTGCCGGACATCGTCCTCGTTGATGAACGTGACCGTGACCTTGGCGCAGGTCGGGACCTCCCAGGAGTGTTCGTCGAACGTGAAGACGACCCCGGGGAACTCCTTGGCCGGCTCGCGACCGCCTCGGACGGTGATGGAGAGCTCCTCGGAGATCTCGCTGCACCCCGGCGGAAGGTTGTCGGTGTTCTCGTTGACGACCTTGGCCTGGCTCCCCGGCACGGCGAGCAGGCTGACCGCCAGCAAGGCACCGAGGGCCAGGACGAGGCGGTTCATGGCGCTCCCTCCCTACGCCACCGGGCCACCGCAACGGCCGATAGGATGAGGACGCCGATGGCTGCCGCCCCGGCGGCCGGCACCGTCGTGCGATCCTCACCGGCATCGTCAGCCGAGGTGGCGTTGGCGGCGATCTCCCCGAAGATCCCAGGCTGATCCAACCCGGTCCAGACCGGGACCTTGCCTTGGTAGTAGTCGGGGGTGAAGAACAGGTCGAGCGGGGCTGCGGTCTCGGGCATGGCGCGGGTCTCGTTCATGTAGCTCTCGTAGACGATCAGCGAGATGTCGCCACCGGGCCCGATGCCGTCGGTGGTGACGGCGCGCTCCCGGTGGTCGTGCATGAACCAGGCGCCGGGCCCGTAGCTGTTCAGGCCGTCGTCGGTCGTGTTGAGGGTGATGTCCAGGCGTTGGGCGCCGGTCAGCGTGTAGACATCCCGTTGGGTGCGCTGGCCCTCGGGCACCGTGCGGCCGTCGGTGGCGGTGATGATGCCCTTGTGGCCGTGGGTGTGGAGCGAGAGGGTCTCCTCGCCGGCGTTGATCACGCGCATCTTGACCCGCTCGTCGGGGCCGACGACGACCAGCGATTCCCGGAGCGTGTACGGGAACGAGCGGCCGTTGAGCAGGAAGTAGTCCGCGTCGCGGTCGGTGGGATCGTACTCCCGGTTCATCTTCTTGGCCAGCACCCGGGGGTCGTTGCTGGTCTTGATCAGGTTGTTCAGCTCCTTGTCGACGTCCTGGAAGATGAGGTCGTACTCCCGGTCGTGGTCCTCTAGCACGCCCTTGGAGGGCACGCGGACCTGGCCGCCGCCGGGGTTGATCGTTTGGAGCGTGTTGTTCTCCCGGTCCTCCTCGACGACGATGGTCGTCCCCAGGCCCATCATAACGTGGACGGCCGGCTGGACGTGGCAATGGTAGAACATCGTCCCGGGTTGGCGGGCCTTGAACTCGTAGGTGCGCTCCTCGCCAGGGAGCACCGGCTCCTCGCTGATGTGCGGGACGCCGTCGTTGCCTTCGCCGTCGGCGTCCTGGAAGGGGTGATCGACCCCGTGCAGGTGGATCGTGTGCGGGAAGTAGTGGGTGTTCTCCAGGGTGATCCGGATCGTGTCGTTGACCTCGGCGCGGATCGGCGCCGAGGGGACCCGCGCGAGGTCGAAGAACTGCTCGCCGGTGTGGTCGATGGTGCCCTTGGGCGCGAAGACCCAGAACCCGGGCGAGATGCCAGGCGCGATGTCGAAGGTCTCGGCCAGGTCGTCCTCGCTCAGATGCCACCCGTTGAGCTCGATGACCTCCAGGGTGATGTTGATCTCATCAGGGTCCCCGTCCCCGTCGAGGTCGCGGCCCTTGACCACGGCGTCCTCGTGCAGCGCGTTGCGGTCCAGGAGCCCCTTCGGGACGTTGTTGGTGCCTTCCACGAAGGCGGCCACCAGCTCGGGGTTGTCGGGCTGGCAGACCGGCGAGGCCTGCATGCTCACGTTCAGGACGGTCTGCGCCTTGCGCCAGCCAGGGTGCGCGTTGGGGCAGGGCCTCTCGCCTCGGGGCATCCGGATGTCCTCGGAGGGCGGAGCGGGTTCCCACGGCTCGCCGCTTCCGGGCGCACCACCGATGTGGGCGCCCGAGACCGGGGCGAGCAGGAGGAGCGCAACGGCTAGCAGAGGCAGGGCCCGGAGCAGGAGGGAGGGGGACGGCATGGGGGAGCCTCGCATCGCAGTCGTTCCAATATCGATAAACCCTTCCTACATCAAGGTTCCTGATGGGGGCTCGGCCGGCCGGCGACGACTGACCAACCGGCCCACCAAAACGTTCTAATATCGGTCGAGAACGTGCACCCTTTGTCGATATTCGAACGCGTGATCATCATGCTCGGCTCCAAGACCTTCGGCGCCCCGCGCGCTCTGCTCCTGGCTGCCCTTGTCCTGGCCACCGGCCTGGCCGGCTGCGCTGGCGACTCCGGTGGAGGTGAGCCTGCCGAGGCCTGCCCCACAGAGAAGAGCGACCCCGCCTGGGGTTCCTACCAGGAGGCCAGGTCGGCCCCCGGAGAGGTGTTCGAGGCTAACGGGACCGACAGCCCGGTGAAGCTCAAGCTCCTCGATCCCGCCGACCCGCAACAGATCGACACCGGCGGGATGGAGGTCTGGGTCCTGCTCTTCGACAGCGAGGCTGACGCGCCCGTGACCGACGCCAGCTTCCAGATCGACGCCATGATGCCGGCCATGGGCCACGGCACCAGCCCGGAGACCGATCCCATGCACATCGAGAACGGGATCTACAAGGGCTGTACCACCATCAGCATGCCTGGCGACTGGCTGATCAACCTCGACCCGCAGCTCAACGACGGCACGGTGCTCGAGTACGACGTCGAAGCCGCTGCCAGCGGCGGAGGTAGCTGAAGCCGCCCGACCTGTTGGATCCGAACCTGATACACGAGGTGCTCCCCATGTCCCGTCCCCGCTCCCTGCCCGGCCCGCTGATGGCCCTGCTAACAGCCCTGCTCGTCACGGTCGCCTTCACCGGCTGCATCGGCGACGAGGAGGGCGACGGTCGTTTCGCCAGCTACGACGAGGCGAAGGCCGCCGTGACCGAGAGCTACGAACCCGTCAACGGCAGCAGCTCGGTGCGCCTGGGCCTGATCAGCCCCGAGGACCCGAGCAGGATCGGCACCGGCGGCGTCGAGGTCGTCGTCCTGCTCTTCGACAGCGAGGCTGACGAGCCGGTCACCGACGCCGAGTTCCGGATCCAAGCCATGATGCCGGCCATGGGCCACGGGACCGATCCCGAGACCAACCCGAGCCACGACGCCCACGGCGTCTACGTCGGCTCGACGACGATCACCATGGGCGGCACGTGGATGATCAACCTCGACCCCACCCTGGCCGACGGCACCCAGCTAGAGTTCGACCTCGAGGTCCAGGCCGAGGGCGACGGCGGCATGGGCGGGATGGACGGCGGCATGGACCACGGCGGGAACGCGACCCCCAGCTACGGGTCCTACCAGGAAGCCAAGGACGCGCCCGGCGACACGTACACACCCGAGGACGGGAACAGCAGCCTGGAGATCAAGCTGCTGGCCCCGCATCCCCCGACCAACCTGTCCACAGGCCAGACCCACGTCCAGGTCCTCCTGTTCGACAGCGAGACCGACGAGCCCGTCACCGACGCGAACGTCACGCTCGATGCGATCATGACGGCCATGGGCCACGGGACCAGCCCCGAGGAGGACCCGACCCACGACGGCTACGGCGTCTACACGGGCATGACGACGTTCTCCATGAACGGTACCTGGCTCCTGGAGATCGAGGCCAGCCTCAGCGATGGCTCGACCCTGACGTGGGGGATCGAGGCGCTGGTCGGCCACGGCGGCATGCAGATGCAGGAGCCGCCCGAGGGGTACAACGAGACCTACGAGGACACCGTCAGCCAGCAGGACTACGCCAAGAACTGGACCTTCCCGCTCAACTGGACCCCGGCCAAGGCCAACCTGACGCTGGCCGTGGCCGGCACGCCCCTGTCCTCTGTCACCGACGAGCTGACGCTGACCGTGTTCGACCCGAACGGTACGGAGATCGATAGCATCAGCGTCGCCGGCGGCTCCAGCGGGTCGCTGACACTCTCGGACCTGAACGCGACCGGCGCCCACACCGCCCAGGTCTCCGGCAACGGCGTCGAGGCCAGCTACACGCTGGACATCGCCGTGGACTACCTGCCCGAGGAGACGATGGGCGATCACGACCACGGTGGGCACGAGCACTGAGACCCCCGGACGGCCGGTGCTCGGCCAGCCGACCGGGCCCAGGTCTGTTCGAATATCGGTAAAGTATATAGGGTCCCAGGGCTACGGCTGCCTGTGACCATGCGCGCCACCCACACGCTGCTGATCGCAGGTCTGTTGATGATCGCGTTCGTGCCGACGGTCTCGGCCCACGAGCGCTACGAGAGCCCTGACGGCAAGTACCAGATCATCCTGGGCGAGCAGAACGAGCCGGTCTACACCTACGACTTCACGAACCTGGACTTCATCGTGAGCGAGATCGAGACCGATGGGCCGGTCCCCGGCGTCAACGCCACGGTGAACGCCACCCTGATCGCCCCCAACGGCGAGGAGCTCTCCCTCCCCCTGGAGGCCCAACACGGCTCCACCAACCGGTACGAGTTCGTCAGCGATTACCAGCTGACGATGCCCG
>CAYXGD010000024.1:0-17789 GCA_964464425.1 uncultured Thermoplasmatales archaeon | reverse complement strand
TCATCTGGGCGTGCTCGAAGACGCCCCAGTGGCCGCGGAGCATGAGCTTGCCCAGCAGGGTTCGCATCTTCTCCTCGAGGGTGTCGCCGCCGACGTTCTCCATGACCGTCTCGAAGTCGTCGTCGGGGATGCGGCCCTGGTAGTAGTCGTTCCGCGCGCAGCGGCAGATGAGCTGCTCGGCGTCCGGGGTGATCGCCAGCAGGCGGACCTCGACCATCAGGGCCCCTAGGGACCAGGAGGACAAACGTGTTTGGGCCGCCTTCGGGTGGACCCGGTGGAGATGGGGGTCCAGACGCCGTCGTCTCCCTGGCCTGCCATAGGCTTCTTACCTCTGGCTCGACGATGGGATCGTGATGCCTGGGAACCCGCGGATCTTGATCGTCACGACGTCGCACAGCGACCTGCCGGGCCAGGGAGCCACGGGCCTCTGGCTCGAGGAGTTCACCACCCCCTACCAGGCCTTCCGCGAGGAGGGCTGCGAGGTGACCGTGGCCAGCCCCATGGGGCGTGCGGTCCCGATCGATCCACGCTCGGTCGACGAGGTCGACATCGGGCCGGACCACGAGGCGCGTCAGGCCTTGGAGGAGACCGAGCGTCTGGCCGACGTGGACACCGCCAGCTTCGATGCGGTCTTCTTCCCCGGCGGCCACGGCACGATGTGGGACCTGCCCACCGAGGAGGTCGGGGACGTGGCCGAGGCCTTCGCGACCACCGGCCGCCCGGTGGCCGCCGTCTGCCACGGACCGGCCTGCCTGGTGGAGGCCACGACCGCCGGTGGCCACGCGTTGGTGACCGACCAGCGGCTGACGTGCTTCAGCGACAGCGAGGAGCGGGAGGCCGGCCTTGACGACGTGGTCCCGTTCCTGCTGGAGAGCCGGCTGCGCGAGCTCGGCGCCGAGGTCGAGACCCGGGCCAACGGGTCCGAGCACGTGGTCGAGGACGGGTGGCTGATCACCGGCCAGAACCCCTCGTCCAGCAGCGCCGTGGCCAAGGCGCTCCTGGCTCGCTTGCTCGGCTGACCGTCGGCGGGATCGGGCGGGTCCGACCACCCGCCCGTAAGGGAGAAGTACCCCCTCCTGCGTTCGCGTGCGAGGCTGTCGCATCCGGGAGGCACCGAGGCGCATCCTCGGTCAGCGACGGCGCCGTTGGAGGAGCGTCATGACAGGATCGCTTGGACCGAACCGACGCGTTGGGCTCGTCTTGTTGACCGCTATCCTGATGATCACGCCGGTGGTCGCCACCTCGGTGACCGCTGGCCCGGCCGAGGACCTCTCGGAGGGCGAGGTCCGTGTCGTGCGTGACCAGTACGGTGTGCCCCACGTCTACGGCCAGACGTCCGAGGATGTTGCCTGGGGCGCCGGCTACGCCTTGGCCGAGGACCGGCTCTGGCAGATGCACCTGTTCCGCCTGGTCGGCGAGGGCCGGTTGTCCGAGTTCGTCGGCCCGCTCGTGGTCGAGACCGACAAGGGCATCCGCTTCCTGACCTACACCGAGCAGGAGCGCTGGGACCGGTTCCAGACCTACCCTGAGGACATCCAGGACCTGACCCGGGCGTTCGCCGAGGGCATCACGGCCTACATCCACGAGGTCGAGCAGGACCCCTCGAGGCTGCCGTTCGAGTTCGCTGAGTACGGCATGTGGCCCATCGAGGACTGGAACGTGACCGACTCGGTGGCCCTGCAGGACGTGCTCATCCTCTCCTTCGGGGCCGGCGGTGGCAACGAGATGGCCTACCTGAACCTGCTCGACCAACTGGTCGAGGCCCACGGCGCCGAGCAGGGCCAGGCCATGTTCGACGACCTGGTCCCTACCGTCGACAACGATGGGCCGATCACGATCCCCAGGGGCTACGAGTACGAGACCCAGCCCACCTACGGTCAGGACAGCGTCTCCGAGTCCCGCCGGGCCCTGGAGGACGACGCTCGGCTCGTGGGCGATGCCGATGCCCCGCTGGGGACCCCCGAGCTCCCGGGCGCGTCGACCGCCCAGCCGGCCTCGACGGCCAAGGGGACCCTGGAGCAGCTCGGCCTCGTGGCCGACCCGCAGACCCACATGGAGAACATGGCGCCCGTGCGGGAGGCCCGCGAGCTGCTCGAGCGGGTGTTCTCGTTCGGCTCCAACGCCCAGATCGTCGGCCCGGAGCTGACCGAGGCCGGCAACGCCGCACAGACCGGTGGGCCACAGGTCGGCTACCTGCTCCCGCAGTGGCTGGCCGATTTCGGGATGCACAGCGCCGACGGTGAGCTCGACGCCACCGGCATGACCTTCGCCGGAGCGGGCCCGGCCGTCCTCATCGGACGCGGGCCCGGGTACGCGTGGACCACGACGACGGGTTCCTCGGATCTGATGGACACCTACGTCGAGACCCTGCACCCCGACGATCCCAAGCTCTACGCCTTCGACGACGACGGCAACGGCGTCATCGAGGAGGACGACTGGGAGCGCATGGCGTGCCGGACCGAGACGTACACGTTCCGAGGCGTGCCCTTCGAGCAGCAGGAGATCTGCCGGACCCGGCATGGACCGGTGGTCAGCGTCGACGAGGATAACGACCAGGCCATCAGCCTCCGCTACGGATGGTTCAACCGGGAGGGCCAGACCGTCGAGGGCTTCTTCCGCTACAACCAGGTCGACAGCGTCGAGGACTTCGCCACGTACTCCAACATGCTGGCCAGCAACCACAACATGTTCTACGTGGACGACCAGGGCAACTACGGCTACTGGCATCCGGGCAACTTCCCCGACCGGGCCGACGGCATCGACCTCCGGCTGCCCCAGGATGGCACCGGCGGCTCCGAGTGGGACGGCCTGATCGACGTCCAGGACACCCCGCACGCGGTGAACTTCGATCGGGGTTGGCTGGCCAACTGGAACAACATGCCTGTCGAGGACTGGCAGCGCGAGCGCGCATGGCCGCCTATCGACAACGCCGACGACCTCTACCGGACCCTGGACCCCAGCCAGGCGGCCGTGGCCGACCCGTTCGGCGGTCTCGTGAACCCCGACCGGCAGATCGACCACGAGGACCTGAACGGCAACCTCCGGTACGCCGCGTTCAAGGACCACCAGGACACCCACTTCCGGCCCTTCCTGCCGGGGACCGATACCTTCGAGAACGAGACGGCCCAGGCGGCCGTGGCCACGGTGAAGGGCTGGGATGGCTTCCTGACCGACCGCGACGGCGACGAGATGTACCACGCCGGGACCACGATCATCGACGCGTGGGTCGGCGTGATGGAGCGCCAAGCCTTCGACGACGACCTCGGAGGCCTGTCTGGGTGGGCGGGCGACGGCCTGCTCTGGCACGTGCTCGAGGACGACGACGCGTTCACCGAGGAGGTCGACTGGCTCAACGGCGAGCCTGTCGAGGCGTTCACCGCCAGGACCTTCCGGATGGCCGTCGACGACCTGGCCGCCGAGCATGGCACCTGGGAGCCCAGCCAGTGGCAGGAGCCCATCGACAAGGAGCACTACCAGCGGCTCAACGCCGACCTGGCCACCGACATCGCGCAGGGGAGCGCTGGCCTGGATAACTCGGACGACAGCGGGGTCCCGGGCGACGTCCGGGATCACATCGAGATGGACCGCGGCACGTACAACCACATCGTGACCTACCAGGAGGAACCCACCGAGGGTCCCGTGTTCCCCGAGGAGCTCGACGAGCACGACCAAGGGAAGGACGAGGAGACCTTCGGCGAGCTGGGCCTGTCGGTCTCCAAGGCCGGCAGCGTGATCCCACCGGGCCAATCGGGCTACATCGACCTGACGGGCCAGGAGGATGAGCACTACGAGGATCAGCTCGCGCTGTACGAGCAGTGGCGGTACAAGCCGATGCCGCTGGCCCTCGAGGAGGCTCGCGATCTTGCCGAGTCGGAGGTCCTGCTGACACGCTGACCAGCCGACGCACCGGCGCTAGGACACCAGCGGGGCCGGCCTCCGGGCCGGCCCCTCCCTTCCTCTCCTACTCCCCGCCCTTCGAGCTACCGCCCTGACGGCCGCCGGTGCTCGATGGGGGGTTCCGGGTCTCGGCCTCGCCGCCACCGTAGGTGCCGCGACGCTCCCGGTGGGGCTTCCTGCCGTCCCCCTTGGCCTTGCGCTTCTTCACGTTGTAGTAGATCAGCCCGACGGGGAGGACGACGAGCAGCAGGAAGAGGACCAGGAGCACGGGCCAGAACAGGTTCCAGATGATCGGGTGCTGGATGGCCAACTCGGCGCCTTGGATGCCCGGCGACTGGCTGCCGCCTGCCGCGCTGGTGAACGTCAGCGCTGGCCGGCCGTCCTCGGTGGAGGTCCGCTGGACCTCGCCACCGGTCACGCTGGTGTACTGGAGGTCGAGGCCCTCGGGAAGCAGGATGGTGTAGGTGGCCGGCCGGTCCCCTGGCAGGGGGATCTCGGGCAGCGGGATGTCGCCGATGGAGACCGTGGTGATGGTGAACGCGGCCACGCCGCTCCCCTGATCGGGTGGCAGGGCCATGGTGGAGACCGCCCCCATGTCGAGGTAGATGGGCCCGCCGGTGCCCGGTGGGCTGCCGACGGCCGCCTGGGTCATGGTGTGGTTCACGAACCCGCCGTCGACCTGGACCTGCTGCCCGAAGCCCTGGCTGAAGGCCTGCCGGATGCCGTCGCGGGCCTGATCCTCGAACCCGATGATCTGATCGCGATCGACCAGGCCGGCGTCCAGGGCGATCCGGATGGCATCGGCCGAGAGGTAGGGGAGCTCGACCGGTCCGTCGAACTGCATCGGGGTCTCGATGGCCCGGATCGAGGCGTTGACGGTGATCTCGACATCGAGGGAGGCCGGCGGCCCTGAGCCGATCAGGTTGCCGTAGTTCACGTCGACCTGGGAGAGGTCGAGGAGGACCGAGGTGTTGAGCCGCTCGCCGCTCGGAACCGTCACGTCGTCGCGGCCGATCTTCACCGGGTCGTTGAGGCTGAAGGGATCTGTGCTCTGCCAGTTGGTGATCCGCCACGTGGCGATCGAGGCGTTCCCCGGGCCCTGGCTGACCTGGGCGGTGCTCGCGTCGATGAAGGCCAGCGGGGTCGGCAGGGCGAGCTTGATCGTGGTGTTGGAGCCGCCGGCCACGGTCTGCTGGATCGGCATGGTGACCCGGGCACCCATGGCGAACAAGGCGGCGACCTCGGACGAGGTGAAGCCCTGGTCCTTGAGCAGTCCGATGGTGGCGTTCCCGGTCACGCTCACCGGGATCGGGGGTTGGAACTCGTCGCCCTCGGGTTGCTCCTCGAGGCTCTCCCTGGAGACCGTGGCGTCGGCCGTCGAGTCGCCGGTCTGGCCGGCGATCGCCGTCAGAGCACGTTGGGCGCGGTCGGCCACGGCGTCCTCGATGGCGTTGACGACCTGGTCCTTGGGGAACCGAGGGTTATGGTAGAGCCCGCGGATGTCGTCGGCCGTGCATGGCGTCCGGCAGAACGGTTCGATGCTGCTGGGCGGCTTGATCTCGTGGATGAGCACGAACCCGTCGAGGGTGACCTCCTCGAACGTGGGGCTCACGGTCAGGGTGTACTCCGCTTCGGTCCACTCGGCGGCATCGGGGTTGGGATCACCGGCCGCATAGGCCGCCGGGACGCTGGCGATGACCAGGAGGGCCACCAGGGAAAACACCATGAGGAGGGCTGGCCTCGATGACACGGCGATGAGTACCCAGGCGGGGCGAAAAACCCTTTGCCTTTCGGTCCCAGCGGAAGCCACGCAGGATGCGATAGACGCACTGGGCCCTCTAGGCCTCATCGACGACCGTTTCGCGGTGTCCCCCTCTCCCGACGGTGGCCGTGTCCTGATCCCGTTGACAGGTCAACCCGAGCCGGCTAGGACGGGCTCGGAGGCCCGTCTCGAGCAGGCCCAGGTCCCGATCAACCCGAAGCTCCCGCCGGCCGACCGCGCCCGGTTGTCCTTGGAGGATCAGCTCCCCGAGGCGCTCCTTGACGACCTGCCGACGGGGTGGCAGCGGCTGGGGGACGTGGCCGTCGTGCGTCTCGACGAGAGCTTGGCCGACCACGGCGGCCTCGTCGGCCAGGCCCTGGGCCAGGCCCTGGGTGTCCGGTCGGTGATCGAGCTGGCGGGCAGCCACGGGGAGCTCCGGGAGCCGGAGACCCGGCTGCTCTGGGGGGACCCGGAGACCCGGACGGTCCACCGGGAGCACGGGCTGGTCTTCCACATCGACCCGGCCAAGGTCATGTTCTCGGCTGGGAACAAGCACGAACGCCACCGGTTGATCGGCCAGGTCGAGCGTGGCGAGCAGGTCGTCGATCTCTTCGCCGGGATCGGCTACTTCACGCTACCGCTGGCTCGGGCTGGCGCCCGCGTGGTCGCGTGTGAGAAGAACCCGACCTCGGCAGGGTTCCTGGCCGAGAACGTGGAGGCCAACGACCTGGCCGATCGCGTCGAGATCCGCCAAGGGGACTGCCGTCGGGTCGCGCCTGAGGGCGTGGCCGACCGCGTGGTGCTGGGCTACTTCCCCGGCACCCATGCGTTCCTCGGGATCGCCTTGCGCGCCCTCAAGGACGACGGCGGGATCCTCCACTACCACACGACGGCCGAGGAGCCCGACGCGCTCGGCGCCGCCGAGCGCGAGCTGCTCGACCACCTGCCAGAAGGCGTTGGCGGGATCACGGCCGACATCGTCGCGGCTCGGCGTGTCAAGACCTACGCGCCCAACGTGGCCCACGTCGTCCTCGACGTCGAGGTGAGCCTGTGAGCCCAGGCCCCCGAGCCGGTCGCGGCCAAGGCGATGTCGGCGACCCGTTCAGCCCCATCGACACGCCGATCCTGGTGATCTACGAGGGCCAGGACGATCCGAAGAAGTGCACGGCCAAGCGGCTGGAACGCCACCACCTGGCCCGCCTGGTCCGCTCGGAGCGCCAGGTGCCCACCGGGTCGCTGCTCCTGCACCCGTACGCCGAGCAAGCGGTCAGCCCGGCCGACCGATCCCTGACCGACACGGCCGTGGTCGGCTTGGATTGCTCCTGGGCTCACGCCGAGCAGGTCTTCGAACGCCTCGAGGGGCGGGCCGAACCCCGGGCGCTACCGTACCTCCTGGCGGCCAACCCGGTCAACTACGGCAAGCCCTGGGTCCTGTCCACCGCCGAGGCCATCGCTGCGACCCTCTTCATCGTCGGCAAGCAGGCCGAGGCCGAGCAGCTGCTCTCCAAGTTCGGGTTCCACGACAGCTTCTGGGCGACCAACCGGGAACCCCTGGAGGCCTATGCGGCCTGTCGGGACAGCCAAGAGGTCGCCAGCGTCCAGGCCGAGTTCCTGCCGGAGGAGGAGACGTAGCGGCCCCCCAGGGGGACGGCGGCATCGAGGAAGCAAGAGGAGGGAAGGCACCGCACGGCTGGGATGGGCGTGGACCGGCTCAGGGTGAGCGGCCGTGGCCGTTGGTCTGGGACCCGTCGGGGCCCTCGACCGGCTCGACCTGCTGCCCCTCGCCAGCCGAAGCCTGCCGCTTGGCCTCGGTGTCTTCGAGGTAGCGGCGGATGCTGACCGGAGCGTAGGTCCACAGGAACGCGGCGACGAGCAGGGCCACGGCGATCAGAGCGACCAGGCCGCCGGCCAGGACCCCGCCGAACCCCCCGGACACCACCAGGCTGACCGCCAGCACGAGCAACCCGATGGCTGGCACGACGGCGGCGATGCCGACGGCGGTCTTCACGATCTCCCGGGGGCTCTTGGCCACGAAGGCGCGCAAGGGACCTCACCTCAAAGCCGTGACGGTCGCTCGGAGGCCGCCGGTGGAAACGAACCCCAGAGCCTCAGAAACGCTATATACCGCCCGATGCGCTGGCCTAGCATGGCTGGGGAGCCCTCTAGGAGGCACATCCTACCGATCGTCATCACCGGCCTCCTGATCGCCGCCTCGACGGCCACCGCCGGCCTCCTCCAGGGACCAAGCGACCCGCTGGCCGCCAGCCAAGCCACCACCGCCATGACCGGCTTCCAGGAAGCCATGACCTGGTCCCAGACCCACCACGACACGCTCATCGCAGCCCTCGTCCCAGGCGCAGGACTGCAAGGTTGGCACCACGAGGCCATCACCGCCTACCACGACGGTCACACCTGGGCCAAGCAGCGGTTGGCCACCAGCGACCGAGCCACCCTGGCCACCGCGCTGACCGCGACCTTGGAGGCCCACAACCTACCCTCTGCGCCGACCAACCTCGATCGCCTGCCAGCGGCCTACATATCGCCCGTCGCCACGCTCCTCCAAGCCCAGCAAGCCACAGCCCTCGCCGCCCGAAGCCTGCCCAACCCGGACCTGACCCCCTGGGCCTTCACCCGGGCCCTCGGCCAGGACAGCGCCTGGCTGCTCGGCGCGCTCGAAGCCACCCTACCGGCCCTTCGCACCGCCGCGGCCACCTCCCCGATCCCACAAGCGTTCGCGCTGGACACGCTCGGCATGATCCTCATCGGTAGCCACGGCGACGACACCTACCATCCCCACGAGCTGGCCCCCGACGTCATCTGGAACGGGACCCTGCTGGTGGTCGAGCCGGGGGGGAACGATACCTACCACGTGAACGTCGCGAGCCGAGCCACCGTCACCCTCCCCCCGCTGCCCGGCGAGGAGCGCTGCCTGCCCGAGGACCAGACGCTCGACGAGATCCCCTGCAAGCGGGCGACCACGCACCCCAGCCTGGCCATCGAGCTCGGTGGCGACGACCGGTACAAGGGGCAGACCGCCAACGCCCGGGCGATCGGTACGATCGGGCTGCTCTACGAGGACGCCGGCAACGACACGTACGGCAACTTCCAGACGGAGAACGCGATCGGACACGCCAACACGGCCGCCAGCTTCGTCCTGGAGATGGCCGGGACCGACACCTACCGGACCAAGTGGCTCGGCCTCGCTGATGCCTTCCAAGGCATCGCCATCATGGATGATCGAGAGGGCGATGACACCTACTACGGCCACGTCGGGTTGGGCGGTGGATTCACCCACGCGACGTCTGCCTGGCCGGGGTCGCTCGCGACGCTCCGCGACTGGCAGGGAGACGACGAGTACCGTGCACACAGCGCGGCGTATGCCTCAGCCCTCGGCGATGGACATGCATTGCTCCTCGATGACGCTGGAGCCGACACGTACAACCTCTCCTACCACGGCTTGACATTCGGGGACCGGTACAACGGTGGGGATGGCATCATCGAGCACCCGACCAACCACGCCCTCGCATACTTCCTCGACGGGGGCGGCGACGATGCCTACCAGATCAACGAGATCATCGATGGGATCACCACCGGGCCCGTCGGGAACGATCTGGTCGACGTCCGCGACGGTCCCAACCGAGAGCCATGGGGCATCTTCGTGGACTGCGAGACGCCTGACGAAGCGTCCTTCCCGTGCGAGCACGTCCAGGACCAGGTCCTCGTGCGTATGGTCGAGAACGCCTAGCTGCGCACCCATCCGGTTGCCAGCGGTTGCGGTTGCTCCCCAGGCCCACTGCGGGCCTATGGGGGCGGGGTGACCCAGACCTCCCGCGACGGCTATGACCCTGATGGGCACGAACGCTGAGCATGGGTGCTGGGGCAAGCTCCCTCGGTGACCGAGGACCCGACAGCGGCGGCGTCGGTTCGCTGCAGGTGCTGGGGTTCCTCCTAGGGGCCATGTTCGTGATCGTCCCCATCATGTACAGCTCGGGGGCCTACCTCGTCGACGGCGGGAACCCCTCGGTGGGGTACGAGATCGTCGACCAGGCCGTCGAGGATTACATCCGCGTGGGGGACACGTGGTGCTGTCCCGACGATCCGAGCGCGGCCAGCATGCTCCAGGACCTGGGGTTCGAGGCCTGGGCCGGGCACCCTGGCCCGCTGGAGGAGACGTTCAGGCCCTTCTTCCCCGCGCCCGAGGCCACCGAGTTCACCTTGGTGGCCAGCTGGGCCCCCCGGGGCGGCCTCAACCTCCACGATGCCACCCTCTACGAGCCCTACGACGCCCAGGGCATGCGCGCTGGGGCCCACTACGGGGCCGCCTACGCCGAGCGAGGACCGGCGTTCGTCATCCCCCGGCTGGAGAACCTCACCGGTGCCTCCACCGCCGATGTCCACTACATCCCCCTGGGGATCGATGGCGCCTACCGGTCGACCCCCGACAGCCTCCTTGAGCCGGTCAGCTGGGTGACGGCCACCGTGAACTACACGCGGACGGCGGCCACGACCAGCACGGAGAGCACAGGAGACGAACGCGACGTGGGCAGCTCGGATGGTCCCGAGACCGAACGCCGGGACCTGGACCAGCAGGTGGCGATCGAACGCGCCAAGCACGTGCCCGTAGCGCAAGGACCGGGTCCAGGGCTCAGCCTGGTGTTCGAGGAGCCGGACTGGACGAGTCTGGCGGGGCAGCTACCTGAGCGGCCGAACACCCGGAATGTGACTCGCGGGTCCCAACTCGTCGTCACCGAGGACGAGCTTCTCTCGGAACGCGCCATCCAGGACGCGGAGGACGCCAACCAAGGCGAGCTGCTTCCAGGCGAGGATGACGACGCTGACAACCCCTACCCCCACCACAGCTTCCAGATCGCCGCCGGGTTCCACGGGCCGGGGTGGGTGGATACCACCCGGGCAGCGGGCGCGTGCGACGCTGGTGAGATCAACACGACGGTCGAGGGGGCCTACCGATTGGCGGTCACGGTCCCGAGGGATTGGGCGGATGCCACCGTACTCGAGGAGGATCAGCGGCACAACGAGATCGAAGGCTGGTCCGACGTCCTCGTCGAGACCCTCCCCGACGGGTCCACCGAGCTCTCCAGCCTCCTCAACCTCGAGCTGGAGGTGCGGTGCCCGACCCATCCGACGGCCGTGGAACCGGGTACGGCCCGATGGGTCGTGCCGGAGGACACGACCGTGACCCGGACCTTCCGCTTCCATGCCCGGCCCCCGGCTTACGCGAACAGCACGGACCTGGGCTTCCAGACCATCCGAGCTCGCTTGGACAGCCTCGGGCCTCGTGCCCACCAGACGGGTCAGCTCGTCTTCGAGCTCACCCAGAACCCCGGCCGGGTGCACCGGACCGTCGAGGTGATGGCCCCCAGCATCTCGCCCGAGACCGCTGGCAGCGACAAGGGCCTCCAGAAGGGCACCGAGCTGCCGCTGGCCGTGGTGATGCTCAACGGCGGCGAGGAGGCCGACATCCACCACCTCACCCTGGAGGGCCCCCAGGGGTTCTTCGTGGAAACCACCGACGACCTCCCGGCCGTCGAGGAGACCTACCCCGTGCCCGCCGGCCCCGACATCACCCGGCTGGACGACGGGCGCCGCCTGCAGATCGAGTTCGACCAACCGCTGACCTGCCCGGCGGCCAAGGCCTGCGGCGTGCTGTTGACCGCGGGCATCGATGGCGGATCGGTGGCGGCTGGACCGCTGCCCCCGCCCGCCCACCTCTCGGTCCTCTACACGGACGGCGGCGTGGGCCCCTACGTCGACCGGTACGTCCGCAGCGACGACGGGCACAGGCCGGTCCCGGCCAGCACCGCAGGCCCCGGCTCGGCCATCGCCCACAGCACGACGGACCTGCGGCCGGGCGAGGCGCGCGGTGCCTACCTCTTCTCCCTGGCCCCTGGCACCGACGCGTTGTGCGACGAGCAGGATCTCGCCCAGCGAGACCGTGCGCCCTGGTCGCGGACCGACGGCGGGTTCGTCTACGACGACGGACCGCGCGAGACCGGCTACCCATGGTTCGGGGAGGACCCACCCCCCGGAGGCCCGGACTGCGAGCCAGCCGCCGAGCCACCGGCGGCCTGGCGGTTCCCGATGGTCGCCCACACCGGCGCGACCAGCCGGGGCGGGGGCGGCGTGGACAGCGTGGGCCGCGGGGCCTACACGTACGTGGAGACCCTCCCGGCCGAGCTGACCGCTGACTGGCGCAACGGGGTGGCCGAATCCGGGCTCACCGGGCCTGATCAGGTCACCGCCGGCGGATCGATCGTGCTGGACCTCGGTGTCGAGTCCCTCATGGACCAGCTGGTGGCCTCCAGCGTCAGCAAGGCCGACATCCGTATCCGCGTCGTGGACCCCTACAACGCCTGGGAGGATCTCGGCTGGTGGGGCCGCCACCTGAAGCTCAGCGACAACCTGGATCTCTACGCTCAGCGTGGGGCGATGGCGCCGAACGTGGACGTCAGCTCCTACTGCACCGCTGACCCCGAGGAGCAGTTCAGCGGGTGCAACGTCCCGCCAGCCGACGGCTACAGGGTCCAGGTCGGGCTCCCCGACGACGTCGTCCTGGGCACGCACCTGGCCATCGCCGAGGTCGCCTGGCAGATCGACGAGGACGTCCTGGACCGGGAGGAGGAGCCCGACCTGCCCGATGGGGGTCCCACGATGTGGCAGACCGCCCACCTGATCCATCCCTTCGACGTCGTCACCCGCGAGGGCGAGCAGGCCATGCTCACCAAGGTCGGCGGGACCGCCTGGCTCCGGGATTGGGGATGATGCCGGCGGCTCCCACGGCCGGGAACCAGCGTCTTGCTTAAGCCAGGGGACCGCCCCCAGAGCTGCATGGAGCAAGCCACCGCTCGCCGGGCGCTGATGAGCCTGGAGAGCACCCTCTTGCCCGTCCGGATCCTAGCCGGCGTCCCGTTGGGCGTCTTCGGGGTGTTCGTCCTCCTCAGCCTCTTCGGCGAGGGGTCGGTCGTCGTCGGGCTGCTGATGATCCTCGCTGCGGTCGGCGGGCCTGCCGTCCACGCGGCCGTCGTCCTCGGGCTGCGTCGGGATCGCGGGTGGACGGCCAAAGCGGCGGTTCGGGGCAGCCTGGGGCTGATCGTCCTGGATGGGGCAGCCTTGGCCACCTTCGTCCAAGCGGGCTTGCGGCAGGGGGAGCTGCTGGTGCCGCTCGGGGTGCTGGGCTTGCTCGCGGTTCACAGCCTCTGCGCGGGCCTCGGTCACGAGCTGGGTCGATCCAGGCGCCAAGCGAGGCCCGGAGCGCTGCCGGCGCTCGTCGAGCCCTAAGACGTGCATGTGTCGTACGACGTGCATGGGTCGCTTGGACGGTCGCTAGCGCAGGGAGCCAGGAGAGGGAACGGTAGGGTGGCCGGGGGGTCCAAGTGGTGGTGGGTACCTGGAGGCCTGACGGCCGGCCCCCCGGGGCCAGTCCCTGCCGCTAGGTACGCCAGCCCACGGTTCCCTATAATGACCTTTCTCATGTTCTTCTACTCTGAGTAGTAAGAAACTTCATGAGCAGGTGGGGGGTTGTGGGGGGTGTGAGCGCTGCGGAGACGGACCAGGAGGTCACCCTCGACGCCCGGACGATCCTCGAGGACTTCGGCCTCACCAAGTACGAGATCGACGCCTACCTCGCGCTCCTTCCCCTCGGGATCGCCGAGGCCAAGGACATCTGCCAACGCTCTGGCGTTCCGACCAGCAAGATCTACGATGCCATGGCTCGCCTCGAGAGCTTGGGCCTGGTGGACGTGCAGCACTCCCGGCCGAAGAAGTACATGGCCCGGGACGTGTCCACGGCCATCGGCCGCCTCAAGGCCAAGAAGGAGGAGGAGATCCAGGCCATGAAGCAGCGCCTGCCGGTCCTGGAGACCCAGCTGGCCAAGCGGGCCCGGACCAAGCCCCAGGACTCGCCGTTCTGGAGCGTGGCCATGGGCTGGGACGAGTTCGTGGACAAGCACCTGGTCAAGGCCACCGAGGCCAAGGACTACTACTACGCCGTGGTCGACCACGCGGCGATCGTCGAGACCACCAGCGAGGAGGTCCTCGAGCGGGCCGCCGAGATGATCGACAACATCAAGCAGAACATCCGCAAGCACCAGGCCAACTTCCGGCTGTTGGTCATGCACGAGGATGGCCACTTCGAGGAGGCCCAAGGATGGGCCCTGGACCTGATCGGTGAGCGCAACGTGCGCACCGTGCGGTTCACCACCGAGCGCGTCCCCAGCTTCCACCTGATGGACGACGAGGGGATCGTGATGCTCATCCCGAACCCTGTGCGTCCAGCCGAGACGCTGGGCTCGGTGTTCGTCACCGACGCCGATCTCGCCACCGAGATCCGGCAGACGTTCGAGGAGCTGTGGAGCACGGCCCAGCGCGCCCAGGTTGACGCCTAGGCGCCGGACGGTTCCTCCGGCCCGTCCTGGGGGCGACCTTCGGTCCAGCGGGTAGGAACGTTGGGGGGTCGCTTCGACGCTGCCTGCACCGTCTGCTGCGCGGCGGGGGCGTCATCGTGCCGGGCTAGAGGGGGCGACGGGGCCTGAGGCAGGGTGAAGTGGAACGTCGAGCCTGCCTCTTCGTTGGCGGTCACCCAGATCCGTCCGCCGTGCCGCTCGATGATCTTCTTGCAGACCGCGAGCCCGATGCCTTCCCCCTCGTACTGGCCGCGGGCGTTCAACCGCCGGAAGATCACGAAGATCTGGTCGGCGTGGTCCGGAGCGATGCCGATCCCGTTGTCCCGGACCTTGAAGTGCCAGTTGCCCCCCTCGGCCTGAGCGCTGATCTCGATCCGGGGGGTGCGACCCTCAGGGACGAACTTCAGCGCGTTGGCCAGGAGGTTCTGGAGGACCTGGCCGAGCTGACCCTCGTCGGCCACGACCGTCGGCAGGTCCGCGTAACGGACCTCCGCGCCGCGGTCCCGGATCGAGACCTGCAGCGCGTTCAGCACGCTCTCGAGCACCGTGCTGCTGTCGATCCGACGGCGCTGCCCCCCTTGCGTGTCGACCCGGGAGTACTCCAGCAGGCCCAGGATCAGCTTGCGCATCCGTTGGGCGCCTTCCATGGCGTACCCGATGTACTCGTCGGCCTGCTCGTCGAGCTCGTTCTCGTAGCGGCGGGCGAGCAGTTGGAGGTAGCTGTTGACCATCCGGATCGGTTCCTGCAGGTCGTGGCTGACCACGTAGGCGAAGTGCTCCCAGTCCCGGTTGGACCGCTCCAGCCGGCGCGCGTAGGCCCTGAGCTCCTCCTTGATGTTGGCCCGCTCGGTCATGTCGCGGACGGCGGCCATGACCCTAAGGCCGTCCTCGGTCTGCATGGGTGCAAGGCCGATCTCGACCGGGATCTCCCGGCCGTCCTTCCGGACACCGTACAGCTCAAGGTTGAGCCCCATAGGGCGGTTCTCGGGATCGGCCATGTAGGCGTCTCGGTAAGCGACGTGCTGCTCCCGGATCGGGAGGGGCACGAGGGTCTCGATGGGCTGACCCAGGAGCTCCTCCCGGTCCCAGCCGAACAGCGCCTCGGTCTGCTGGTTGATCAGCACGATCTCGCCCTCGGTGTCGACGAGGATCAGGGCATCGGGGGCGGCCTCCAGCAGTTGCTCGAAACGGGATTCCAGGGCACGTTGGTCGGTGATGTCCTGGACGGTCCCGGTGAGCTTGCGCAACCGTCCGTGGCTGTCGAAGACCGCTCGGCCCTCGGCGAACACGATCCGGTCGGTCCCCTCCTCGGTGGTCAGCCTGAACTCGTAAGGGCCGATCTTGGGGTCTTGGTCGGCCGTCGCCATGATCTCCTCGTAGACCTCCCAGACGTCCTCGACATCGCCGCCGTGGATCCGCGCCATGGCCGTCTCGAGGTCGATCTTGGTGCCAGGGTCCATGCCGTACATCCGGTACATCTGCCGGGACCAGGTGAGCTCTCCCGAGACGACATCCAGGCTCCAGCTCCCGAGACCAGCGATCTCCTGGGCCCGATCGAGCTCCTCGCTCCGCAGGGCCAGCTGGTCGAGGTCCCGGGTGCGGATCGTGGTGAAGAGCACGATGAGCACGGTGGCGATGCCGAGGAACACCACGCTGGGGTGGAGGTCCCCGTAGGTCGTCCCAGGCACCCAGAAGGCCATGGAGGCGACGCTGGCGATGCCGAGACCTGCGGTGGCAAGCGTACCCCGTACCCCGAGGAACGACCCAGCCACCATGAGCGGGATGGCCATGTAGACGGCGATGCGGTGGTCGTCGGCGACCCACGCGCTGGCCGCCGCCGAGGTGAGGGTCAGCGCCAGGGTGGTCCCGACGGCCAGGAAGGCGCCCCACCGCCAGCGGGGGCCCCTGGCCAGCAGGTAAGCGATCAGGAGCAGGGGGACGGCCAGGAAGCCGACCAGGGCGCCGCTGAGCCCGTTGACCCGGACGGCCAGGTTGCCGAACCTCGGCCCGCCCATGACCAGGACGACAAGGGAGGAGACCAGCGCGGCACCAGCCAGGGCCAGGCTGAGGCCAGCCAGCATCCGGGCGCGTCGCCGCGCGGCCGGTTGGCTGACCGCTGGCGAAGGGCGGATCCAAGCCTCCCAGAACGGTTCCGAGGTCTGGCCGGACACGAGGGTGGGCTCGCCGGCCGTTGAGCCATCGGTCGATCGCGGGAGGCCTGGCCTGGGCCGCGGGGCATCCATCTGAGGTAGGTTTGGCCCGGGCTCGGTACTTAAACTAAGCCCCGATGCCCCTCGCCCCTTGGCCCCGACGGGCCGCTGGCACCGTTCGAGGCAACCCTTACCCCCTCACCGGCGCCAGGTGGGCCTTGATGCACCGGGTGGTCGTGATCGCCGTGCCCCTGCTCACCAGCCTCCTCGTCCCGGCCGCCGGGGCCTCCCATATCGACAGCGACGAGTTCCGGAAGGGGTGCCCCTTCAGCGAGGACGAGTGGGAGGAGGACGTCTACGATTGCGGCGGCCGGATCCCCTCGATCCAGAACCCGACCTTCGGCGACGGCACCTGGCTCGAGGACGGCGACGTCGTCATCGGCATCGCTCAGGACGGCGTCGCCAAGGCCTACCCGATCGCGATCCTGAACTGGCACGAGATCGTCAACGACCGGATCGCCGGCGAGCCGGTGGTCGTCTCCTACTGCCCGTTGTGCGCCAGCAGCGTGGCCTACGAGCGCACCGTGGACGGTCAGGTGCTGACCTTCCACGTCTCCGGGTACCTCTTCCGCTCTGATCTGGTGATGGTCGATGAGGAGACCCACTCCCTGTGGCCCCAGATCGAAGGAACCGCTTCCCGGGGGCCTCTCCACGGCACCGACCTGGCCCTGTACCCCAGCGAGACGGTCGGTTGGGGGGATTGGAAGGAGCGCCACCCCGACACCCTGGTGCTCGAGCGGCCCCGGTGCGGGGACGGCTCGACCGAGAACCGCCAGGGCTGCCGCGGGGAGTTCCAGCGCGACTACGACCGCAACCCCTACGGCGGGTACGGGAACACCCGCGACGTCGGTGTCTCGGGCCAGAGCCGCGGGGACGTCGAGGGCCTCCACCCGAAGGACCACGTGCTGGGGTTGGAGACGGATCAGGCCACCAAGGCCTACCCGTTGTTCCTGCTCAGCGAGCAGCTGGTCGTCAACGACGAGATCGGCGACACGCCGGTCGTTGTCGCTTGGGCCGGTAGCGACGCCTACGGCTACATCGCCCCGGAGGGCACCACCTTCCGGCCCGGGGACGCCAACGGGACCATGGTCGACGACCAGGGCCGCATCTACGACATCACGACGGGCACCTCGGACACGGGCCCTCCGATGACCGCGCTGGCGGGCCTGGACCTCTTCTGGTTCGCCTGGCTGGACCACCACCCGCAGACCCAGCTCTACACGAGCAACGGGACCGTCACCATCGACCACGACCCACCCAAGGGGACCCCAGGCCCTGGGATCGGGGGCGCGCTGCTCGCGATCGCCGGAGCCGCCGTGTGGGCCGCGCGGCGATGGAGGCCGGGCGGTTCCCGGTGAGCAGGGCGGGATCAGGCAAGGCTGGAGCATCGAAGGCAACGCCCAAGTACGAGGGCCCCCACCTGACCTACGAGAGCCGGAGGAGCCCATGGCGCGCCACGACTGTCCCCATTGCGATCGCTCGTTCCCTGCCAAGAAGGCC
>CAYXGD010000023.1:0-17950 GCA_964464425.1 uncultured Thermoplasmatales archaeon | reverse complement strand
AGCCCGTGATCGACGCCATGGAGGCCTGGGGCCGCAAGCACCTGCACCCGGACCTCGACGGTGGCATCGGCGTGGAGGACGTCCTTGGGGACCGGATCCGGTGATACCCGACGGCGACCTGGCTGACCCAGCGGCGCGCCTAGAGCTGAGGATAGAGGATAGATGGTCGCAAGCACCGGGCCCCCCAGGGACGGCGGGAAGCCCGGTCCGAGGCGATGGGGGACGCAGCTCGTCGCCGTCCCTCATCTGGGGGCCTGCTGAGGCCCGTACTGGGCCGCGGCTCGCGCTGCACCGATGGCGGCGCAGTTGTGGCACACCGGACGGTTCTCGGCCTTCGCGAACCCGGTAGCCTCCTGGGCGATCCGGGCCATCTCCCGGGCAGCCACCTTTCGACCCTGCTCGGGGTCGATGCCGGCAGCCTCGAACACCTTGGCGATCTTGGAGGGCTCGAAGGCGCCCTGGGCGACCTGGACGAGCTTGGCTTCGGGGGCCGTGGCCTGCTTGGGTGCCTCGAAGCGGCCCTGGGCCAACAGCGGGGCGACGTGGGCCGCACTGGTCTCACGCAGGACCTCGGTGGCCTGGCCCTTGATCTTGGTGGCGCCGGCCGCCTTGAACACGTTCTCCAGCTCGTTCTGGTCGATCGCGCCGCGCAGGCTCTTGGTCAACTCGACGTTCTCGACGTTGGATGAGGGTTTCTCTTGCATGGGATCACGTCCGTTCGGGACCGCCGGGGGCATAGGCGCCCACCGACGTCCACGACCAGGGCAGAGCACCCACCCCTAAATCGTCCCTCCAGCGGACCCTGTCCGGTCCAAGAGAGCGTTTGGTCCAGCCGGGACCGGCCCTGGGCCAGCGCGGAAGCTCGGTCAAGGCCGGGCCGACGACCGGAGAGCCGAGAGCCCCTTGTCCTCCTCCAACGTGGTGGTCTGCTCGGGACCGTGGCGCTCCCAGCGGGCGATGAACGCTTCCAGGGGCTTGACCAGCGACGGCTCGAAGGCGGCCGTGCCGACGATGCGCTGATCACCGAAGACGAACGTGGGCCGCCGGACCAGGCCCAAGGCCTCGGCTTTCTCGTCCACCAGCTGCAGAGGCTCGTCGTAGGCCGGGCGGTCCACCGCCTCCCGGAAGACGCCCGGGTCCAGGCCGGCCTCGTCGGCGAGCCCAGCCAGCACGTCCAGGTCCCCCACGTTCTCCCCGGCCTGCCAGACCGCCTCGAACACGGCCCCATGGTAGGCCCGAGCGGCTCCGGGGGCCTGAGCCTCGGCGTGTTGGAGACCGCGCAAGGCCAGTCGCGTGTTGGCGCCCACCGGGGGCCAGTAGAAGGTCTCGCCGAGCTCGTCGGCCAGGGCCCCCATCGGCCCTTCGACCGGATCGGTGCGGACCCCCTCGACCCCGGGCGTGGGGCGCCCCTCCGGCGCGATCGTGGGGAAGAGCTCCCACCCGCACCAGACGATCTCGAGATCGAAGCGCTCCCGGAGCCGGTCGACGCGCAGCTTCCCGACGTAGCTCCACGGGCAGTTGTAATCGAAGAAGACGTAGACCCGCGGCGGGGGGACCTCGGCGTCGGCCATCGCTACCCCAAGCTGCCGCCACGGGCATCAAGGCTTGCTGACCGCTGGGTGACCGCGCGCGTACCGTGGTCGGCGCTACGGCTCGCCACCAGGCACCTGGTCGAAGCTCCCGGCCCGCGGGGAGGGCCTATATCGGGGCAGATCGGCAAGGAGGACGGCTCAAAGCTCGGCCAGCGCCTCGAACAGCGTCGCGATCTCCTCCTCGTTGTTGTAGAAGTGCAGGCCGGCCCGCATGCCGGCATCGGGGCGGGCGTCGACCATGACGCCCTGCTCGGCCAGGCGCTTGGCCTTCCACTCGCCACCGCCGCCGGGGCTGAAGCAGACCATGCCGCTGCGGTCCTTGGGGTCCTCGGGACCGGTCAGCTTCCAGCCTCGATCGTCGAGATGGTCCTGGAAGGCCTGACCCAGCTCGAGGCTGTGCTCCCGGATCTGGTCGACGCCGAGCTCCAGGACGGTCTTGATCCCCTCGCGGGCGGCGTAGAGGGCCGGGATGTTGGGCGTGCCACCCAAGAACCGTTTGGCGGCCGGGGCGGGCTTGCCGGCCGAGGGGTCGGTGTCGTAGGCGAAGGGATCCTCGAGACCGAACCAGCCGGTCAGGCCCGGGCGCACACGGCCGGCGACCTGGGGCCGGACGTAGAGGAAGCCAGCGCCGGGGCCACCGCAGAGCCACTTGTGGCTGCCGCCGACGTAGAAGTCGACGCCGAGATCCTGGACGTCGACGGGGATGGTGCCGACGGCCTGGTACCCGTCGCCGAGGACGTAGGCGCCGGCCTCGTGGGCCATCTGGGTGATCTCGGCCAGGTCCTGGATGGCGCCGCTGCGGAAGTAGACGTGCGAGGTGAGGACCAGGCGGGTCTGCTGGTCGATGGCCTGGGCGAACCGCGAGGGCGCCACGGTCTTGCCCTCCTCGGACTCGACGATGACGATCTCGGCCCCCAGGTCCTTGAGGTGGCGGACCAGGGGGAAGGTGGTCGTGAACTCGAGGTCGGTCATCACGATGCGGTTCCGTTCGCCGGACCAGTCGAAGCACGAGAGGACCCCGGCGATCCCGCGGGTGGCGTTCTGCATCGGGACGACGCTGTCCTCCTCGGCCCCGAGCAACTGACGGAGCAGGGCCGTGAACGTCTCGACGCTCTCCCACCAGGGGCCATCCCACGCTTGGATGCCTTGGCCGGCCCAGGCCTCCCAGTACTCGCCCAGGGCCTCGCGGGTCTTGCGCGGGACCGCGCCCAGGGAGTGGCTGGCCAGGTAGGTCTGGCGGTGGAGGATCGGGAACTGGCGCCGGACGCTCTCGAGATCGTAGGTCATCGTGGGTCCTCCAACTCGGTGCGGACCTGCCAGAGCTGCGGGAAGCAGCGCTTGCTGGTCGTCTTCTCCAGGTACTCGACGCCGCTGGAGCCGCCGGTGCCTCGCTTCTTGCCGATGATGCGCTCGACCACGCGGACGTGGTGCTCGCGCCAGAGGGCCAGGGTCTCGTCCAGCTCGATGAGCGACTCGGTGAGCATGTTCAGCGGCAGGTGCTCCTCGACGTCCTCGTAGATCGGGCGCAAGGCCTGGAGGACCTGGCGCCGGTCGGCCTCGTCCTCCTCCAGATGGCCAGGCGACAGGTCGCTTGGCAGCTCGAAGCCCTGCTTGCTCAGCATGGCGTAGTAGACCTGGCGAAGGTCCGGTGCCTCGAGTCGCGCGCGCAGGCGCTCGACGTGGTCCTCCTCGGCCTCGAAGAAGCCCAGGTAGGCCTCGTCCTTGAGCCCGCAGGCGAACTCGATCTCGCGGAACTGGACGCTCTGGAACCCACTGGCCGGGTTCAGGCGGTCGCGGAAGGCCAGGAAATCGACCGGCCGCATGGTCTCCAGGATGTGGATCTGGTGGATGAAGAGGTCCATGATCTCCACGACCCGGTGGACGAAGTGCCGGGCCTGCAGGAGCTCGCCCCGGCGCATGTGGGCCATGGCCTGCTCGAGCTCGTGGAGCACGAGCTTGAACCAGAGCTCGAAGGCCTGGTGGATGATGATGAAGAGCATCTCGTCGTGGTGGGGCGGGTCGGACTGGGGGTCCTGGAGGTCGGTGAGCTCGTCGATCCCCAGGTAGGAGTGGTAGGTGAGGTCGCCGGTCCCCCACGTGCTCGGCTCCTCGGCACCGGCCATCGTGGCCTGACAGGCCCGAGCATTGGAAAAGGGCTTGCATCCGCCGCGGAGCCGGCCACGGTCAGCCAAGCGGCTGGCCGGCCTCGACCACGTAGGTGAAGCTGCCGGTGCGCGCGATGGTGACCTGGCCGAAGCTGTCGCCGACCAGGTCGCGCATCTCACCAGGGGCGAGGAACACCGATCCGAACCGCATCAGCAGGTTCTCGCCCAGCTCGATGGTCCGCCCCAGGAACCGGTGCGGGTCGATCTCCTCGATGACCAGGCTGCCGTCGGGGTGGAGGATCCGTGCGATCTCGGCCAGGACGTCGGCCTGGTCGGGGGCGAAGTGGTGGAAGGCCTCGGTGATGGTGACCGCGCCGAAGGTGTCGTCGGGGAACGGGGCGTGCTGGCCCAGGCCCCGGACCGCCTCGATGTCGCGCCCGGCCTTGCGAGCTCGGCCCAGCATGCCATCGCTGGCGTCTAGGACCACGGGTCGATCGGCGCCCTCGTGCAGGGCACGGGTGAACCGAGCGGTCCCGCCGCCGATGTCCAGCCGGGGCTCGGGCAGCCCCCGGGTCCGCTCGGCCACGGCCTCCGGGTGGGTCGGGATCGGCAGGAGATCGTAGATCGACGCGATCAGGTCGAAGCGAGCCATGGCGAGGTGGACCGACCAACGCGAGGGTCCCTCAAGGCTGTGCTGATGCACGCGGGCTGGCGAGCTCACTCCCCTCGTAGGGCCTCGACGGGGTCGAGCTTGGCCGCCTTGCGGGCCGGCAGGAACCCGGCGAGCACGGCGATCACGACCGCGAACAGGACGACGCCGAGGAGCAACTCGAGCGGCAGCGCCGGGACGATCTCCAGCGGGCTGGGGTCGCCTCCGCTCCCTGGGGGCCCGCCGCTGTCCGTGCGTTCACCGCCGCCGAAACTGCCGATGGCGCCGGCGATGATGTAGCTCAGACCGGCACCGGCCAGCATGCCCAGCACGCCGCCGATCAGACCGGTGAGCCCGGCCTCGACCATGAACAGGCGGCGGACCTCGGCAGCTTTGAACCCCAGGGCCCGGAGGACGCCGATCTCCCGGGTGCGCTCCATGACGCTGACCAACATCGTGTTGGCGATGCCCAGGCCGGCCACGACGAGGCTGATGGCGGCGATGAAGGCCACGAATAGCCCGAGGCCGCCGATGACGGTGCCGACGGTCTGGCTGATCTCCTGGACGCTGATGACCTCGATGTCGTCCTCGTCGTAGCCAGCGCGGATCTCCTCGACCAGGGGCGAGACGGCGGCCGAGCTCTCGGCCACGACGAGGATCTGGTTGTACTCGTTGGAGAACCCGGTCAGGGTCTGCGCCGCCCGGGTCGGGAGGATGACCGCGCCGTTGATGTCCACGAGGAACGAGGCGTCGAAGGGAGCCGCCACGCCGACGATCTCGTAGCTCCTGGAGACCTCCCGGGGCGCGCCCCCATCGTCCTGGCGGGGGACGGATAACCGGGCGACGTCGCCGGGGGCCAGGAAGGCGGTGGAGGCGCTGCCACCCAGGTCCTCACCGACGACGGCCTGGGTCATCCCGGCGCTCTCGAGCCCCCGGCCCTGGGCGATCTCGAACCCAGGGAAGAGCACCGTGAGCTGGTCGGGATCGATGCCGAGGACCGTGACGTCCTCGTCCTCGCCCGAGCGCTCGATCGTGCCGGGGCGGTTGATCGTCGGGACGACGTGCTGAGCGCCGGCCATCTGCTGGATGCGTTGGACGTCCTGCCGGGTGAACCGGTCCTCGCTGGTGGACTGGACGAGGATCGTCTCGGTACCCAGGCTGCCTAGCTGGTCGTCGATGGCGTTGGCCAGGCCGCCGCTGAGGCCGACCAGGGTCACGATCAAGGTGACCCCGACGAAGATGCCCAGGACGGTCAGGATCGTCCGGGTCTTGCGGTCGGTCAGGCCCTGGAGGGCCAGCTGGCCAAGCGCCTTGAGCACGCCGATCAGCGCTCCTTGCGTGCCCGCAGGAGGGCCCAAGCCCCGAGCGCGAGCGCGGCGCCGACGACCAGCCAGCCCGTGCTCGGGATCGGGGAGCCCCCCTGGCCGCTGCCGTCACCGCTGGGTCGGCTGGCCGGTTGGGCCTCGGTGACGGGGGCCTGGGAGGTCAGTTGTCGCGAGCGCCCGTGGTCGTCGGTCCAGGTGAGCAGGACCTGCACCTCGGCGGGCCGACCGGTCGCGCTGGTCTCGAGGCTGAACGGGAAGGGCGAGTCGGGGTCCAGGTCCCCCTGGTAGAGCGGCTGGGTGCCCTCGACGCCGTCGGCCGGCATGACACGCACGTAGGCGTTGGTGGCCGGGGTGTTCCCGGTGTTGATGAGCGTGCCCTCGACGGTCAGGCGACCGGCGGTGGCGTCCAGGAAGGCCACCTGGTCGGTGATCTGGAGGTCGATGGCCCCTGCGACCACCAGGCCGTAGGTCCGGTCGGTGGCTTGGGCCACGCCCTCGGTGTCGGTCCAAGAGAGCTGGAGCTGGAGCGGGATCAGGTCCGGGGCCTCCCGGGAGACGTACAGAGGGATGGTCAACGTGGTCGTCCCACCGGCGGCCAGGTCGCCGATCTGCTGGACGCCGCTGCCGTTGAGGGGCGCGGCCCAGGTGGCCGACGCGGTGGTCACGGCGCCCGAGGTCGCCGAGCCGATGCTGAGCGTGGCCTCCAGGCCTTCGATGGGGTGGTCCTCCCGGTTGGTGAGCTCGAGACGTAGGTCGTTGACGCGGCCGGCGGTGGCCACCGAGGTGGCCAGGCGCGCCTGGACGGGATCCTGGGAGCGGTAGGTGACCGACAGCGGGAGCTCGAAGGTGGTCGTGGTGGTCTGGCCGACGGTGTCGACGTGGTCGACGGCGACCTCGAGGAGCTGGGTGCCGGTCGCGCTGGGAGCCAGCAGGGTGACCGGTAGCGTCGCTTGCTCGCCGGGCGCCAGGTCGCCCAGGCGGACCGGTGCCTGGGGGCTGCGGACGTTGAGCGTCGAGGTGCTCGTCGGGGCCACCCGGACCTCCAGGGTGCCGGCGGTGCCGGTCCCGATGTTGGTCAGGGTCAGGTCCAGGGTCGTCCCAGCGTCGGCCGGGAGGTGGGTCCGCGGGGCCGTGAGGTCCAGGCGGGTGATCCCAGGGATCGGCAGGTCCATATCGAAGGTCTCCTGCCGGTACTGGTCCGCGCTCCAGGTCGCCCCGCCGGCGACCGCCCGCATGGTCAAGCGGACCTGGAGCTCGACGCGTTGACCGACGGTCAGGTTGTCCGAGAGGTCGACGGTGAAGCTGGCCTGCCAGACGTCGCCACCGTCGAGGTCCTCGGCTCGGTGGACGGTCTCGGCGCCTTCGTAGGCCGGCGTGACGTCGGGGTGGTCGAGCAGCTCGGCTTCGACAGCGTAGAAGTCGGTGGTGTCGGCGTTGCGGAACTGGACGGTCAGGGTGCGGCCGCGTTCGCCAGGCTCGACCCCGGAGGGGCTGGTGCCCCAGAAGGCCTTCTCGACCTCGGCGCCCTGGGTGAAGGCGGCGCCTGACGGGAGCGTGGCGAGGCTCGGGGCAAGCAGGAGGACGGTGAGCAGGAGGATCCGTGGGCGCGTCATGCGACCACCCCGTCGTAGATCGGCTCGTCGACGACGATGCCGTCGCGGAGGTGGATGGTTCGTTGGACGTAGCCGACGACCCGGGGGTCGTGGGTGACGATGACGACGGTCACGCCCGTGGTCTCGTTGAGCTCGGCGAGCAGCTCCAGGAGCTGGGTGCTGGTGGTCGAGTCGAGCTGGCCCGTGGGTTCGTCGGCCAGGAGGATCGTCGGGCGGGTGACCAGGGCCCGGGCCACGGCCACGCGTTGCTGCTGGCCGCCGGAGAGCTCCATGGGCCGGTGGTCGCTGCGGTCGCCCAGGCCGACCTGCTCCAGGGTGGCCCGGGCGCGCTCCAGGCGCTCATCCTCCGGGACCCCCTGAGGGATCAGGGCCAGGGCGACGTTCTCGGCAGCGGTCATCCGCGGGATCAGGTTGAACTGCTGGAAGACGAACCCGATCTCCCGGTTGCGGAGCCGGGAGCGCTGGTCCTCGGTGAGGCTGGCCACATCGGTGCCATCGATGTAGAGGGTGCCGTCGCTGGGCTGCGCCAGGGTGCCGAGCAGGTTGAGCAGGGTGCTCTTGCCACCGCCGCTGGCTCCCATGATGGCCACGCGCTCGCCCTTGGGGATGGCCAGGTCGACGCCTCGCAGCGCGTGGACCGGGTTCTCCTCGGAGAGCCAGTACGTCTTGGCCAGGCCGATCCCCTCCAGGGCCAGGCCGTCGGTGGGGGCGGTCATCGGTCGGCCTCCCGGGCCACGCGGCTCTGGACGGTGTCGACCAGGGCCTCCATGATCCGCAGCAGGGTGCGCTGGTCGTCGTCCGGCAGGTCGGCGAAGAGCTCGGCGGCCCGGGTCTGGTGGAGACCGTGGACCCGCTCCATGGCGTCCTCCCCATCGGAGGTCAGCTCGATGACGGTGGCCCGCCGATCGTCCGGGTGCGGCTTGCGGACGACGTAGCCGTCGGCCTCGAGGCCGTCGACCAGCGAGGTGACGCTGCGCGCTGTGACCCCGAGGGTGTCCTTGAGCTCGCTCATGATCTGGGGACCACCGGCCTCGACGGCCCAAAGCAGGCGCATCCGGGCGAAGGTGAGGTTCTCGTCCTTCAGGCCTGCCTTCATCCAGTGCATGAACGGCGGCCCGAACCGGGCGAAGGCATCGGCCAGGTCCCTGGCGGCGGCCGTGGTCAAGCGACCACCTGGTCTTGGAGGTCCCACATGGTGTGCACCCTACAAGGTTCCGTGGGCACCTGCACTATATAATCGTTCGAGCGAGGGGTGCTGGCCTGCCATCCACGGGCCGGAGCCCGCCGAACAGCTACCGTTCGTAGGTCCCTGTCAGCTCGGCCTCGGCCAGGATCCGGCCCTGCATGGCCTTCTCCAGCTCGGCTCGGGAGGCACCCTCGGCCACGTCCAGCGGCCCGTCGACCGCGTACACGCGGAACCTGTAGCGATGGGTGCCGTGGCCCGGCGGCGGGCAGGGTCCGCCGTACCCGACGTCGCCGAAGTCGTTCTCCCCCTGGGCTGACCCGGCCAGCTTCCTGCCATCCCCGCTCGGCGGGTAGGCCTCGGGGATCTCGGTCGTGGCGGTGGGCAGGTTCCAGATCAGCCAATGGACCCAGGGCTCGGGCCGGGGCGCGTCGGGATCGTCCACGATGATGGCCAAGGTTCCGGCCTCCTCGGGGACGCCCGAGAGCTGGAGGGCCGGGGAGACGTCCTGACCCTCGCACGTGAAGCGTTCGGGGATCTCGCCACCGTCGTCGAACGCGGGGCTCGTCACTTCCATGGTCCCAACCTCCGCGACCCAACGGTCGCTAGGGACGCTAGCAGACCACAGGGTCAAAGCTTCGGTGCCGAACGTGTCAGGAGGGGGGCACCCACGTGGTCAGCGTCCCCTCGACGTGGAAGGGCTGGTGGTGGCTGGCCCCGGTGAGGACCGGTCCCTCGTGGATCCAAGTGGCCCCGTCGACGTAGATCATGTACCCGAGCTGCTCGCCCTCCAACGCGATGTCGTCCAGCTCGAGGGTAAGCGGGGAACCGCCCTGCACGGGATCGTACCCGCCGGAGGTGCTGTAGCAGCCCTCGCCGCAGGAGGTGTAGGGGGCCACGCTGAGGGTCAGCTCCTCGGTGAGCGGCGAGAGGGCCGTCCAGCTGAGGGTGAGCTCGATGCGCTGCGGTCTGCCGTCTGGCTCTATCGGATGCCCGCTGTCACGGTCCCCCAGCCCGGTGCCACCGCACGTCTTGGGCCCCATCGGTGCGCAAGCCCAGCTACCCAGGTTGCCGTCCCAGTCGATCGGCGTCGTCGCCTCGGTCCAGCCATCGGGTGGCTGCGCGGCCTGGTCGCTGGCGGGCGCCAGGTCGCTGGTCGTGCCCGGAGCACCGATGCACCCGGCTAGGGCGCCGGTGGCGAGCATCAGGGCCAGGGGGATCGTCGTGCTGCGCATGGCCGCCGAACCTGCACCAGCGTCGGGGGGAGGCAGCATAAGCTTACCGAGGCCCTTGGCGGTACCTTCAAGGCGCGGCAGGCCCCGTCCAGCCCGTGGCCGAGCCTTGCTGCGGGGATCCCGGTGTCGCCCCGGACCACTTCCATTGCCAGCGGTGCGGGCACTGCTGCACGCACCTCTCCGACCGATGGGAGGACCGCCAGGTCACCGGCCGGTTCACGGCCCTGGGTGGCACGCCGATCTACCGCGTGCCCACGCCCGGTGGCTTGCGCATGTTCAGCTGGGAGGCCGCGCCGTTCCTCGAGCACGACCTGGCGCCGATGCTCGTCCTGCTCGACCGGCAGCGGGAGCAGCCGGTGGCCTTGGCCTACGAGCTGCAAGCTGAACGGTGCCCCCGGTTCGAGGATGAGGCCGGCTGCACCATCTACGATGAGCGCCCGATGGTGTGCCGGGCGTACCCGCTGCTCGTCGTCCAGGGCGACACGGGCCCCTCGGTGGCCGTCTCGGACCCGTGCCCGGCGAAGGTGCCGGTGCTCGGCGCGCTCCAGGCGACCAGCGAGCCCGAGCGGGTGCTCTTCGGGCTCTACCCTGGCGAGGCCGGGGCCGCCTTGGCGGTGCCGGCGCTGGTCGAGCACCTTGCCGAGGTCGTCGGGTTCCTGGCATCGGCTGGGGTCATCGACCCGGTGACCGAGGCCGACGAGGCGACCCTCGAGCGGTGGCTGAAGCGCGAGCCGATCGACCTGGTCGAGCTGGTCGAGACGGCCGGTGTCATGGATCGCCAGGACCTGATCGACCGCGGCGAGCGCATCGTCGAGGTGCTGCGCGAGCGGTGGATGGGGTAGGCGCGCGCCGACCTACGGGGTCGCGCTGGCCTGGTTCGCGTGGCGCTGGGCCCAGGTGAACGCCCCGAGCCCGAGGAGGACAGCCGGTGCCAGCATCGGCGTGGCCAGCGACCATCGGTCGAGGGAGTAGTGGCCCAGGAAGACGTCCATCCAGGGCTCGTGCGGGTACGGCGGGGCACCCCAGAGCGTGGGGACCAGCCAGATCACGTCGGGGATGGCCATGTACAGGTAGCCGGCCAGCGGCCAGAGGGTCCGGTGGCCGTCGATCGGGCCTTGCCAGAGGATCCACGCGGCCCCTGCGAGCAGCCCGGCCGCGCTGCCGTACCCCAGGTGCCAGGCGAAGTGTTGGAGGCTCTGCTCGTGCCTGTAGAGGGCCCAGCTCACGGCCAGGACGGCCAGCCAGAGGGCAGCGGTGACCAGGTGCCGGCGGCGGGGCATGGTCGGATCGATCCGGGGGTGGCTAGGGGGTCGCCGCAGCGGAGCCTGGTTCCTCTTGGTCCGGCGGGGCGTCACGATGGCGGGCCTCCTCGAGGGCGGCTTCCTCGCGTCGCGTGCGGGTCCGGAGCAGCGGGAGGTTGACCAGGAAGGCGACCACGCCGGTGATCGGCAAGCCGAGCATGAGCGGGAAGGCCAGGAGCTCCAAGCTCACGCCCAGGTAGATGGGGTGGTTCAGGAAGCGGTAGGGTCCATCGGTGACGGGGGGCTGGCCGGGGACCACGAAGATGCGGGTCGTCCAGCGTTCCTCGAGGGCCACCATGGACCAGAACCGGAGGATCTGCCCGATCACGAAGACGACCAGGGCCAGCCAGGTCCACCAGCCCAGGCCGAAGGTCCAGGGGGAGAGCGCCCACTCGGCGGCCACGGCGACGAAGAAGGCGACGTGGAGGATCACGATGGGGGTGTAGAGGTCGTCCTCGACCAGGTAGCCGCCACGTTCCTCGAGGATGCCGGTGTTGCGATGGTTGAGGTAGAGCTCCAGCAAGCGCTGGGCACCGTAGAGCACCAGCACCGCGGCGATCAGCCACAGGGGGACGTCGACCATCAGGCGCCCTCCAGGAGGGCGAGCTCGGCCGCGAACCCGGGTCCGAGCGCACCGAGCAGGGCGGTCTCGCCGGGCTCGATAGCATCCCAGGTCTCCTCGAGCGCGAAGAGGACCGTCGGGCTGGACATGTTCCCGTGGTCGGCCAAGGCGTCGGTGGCTGGGAGCATCTCGTCCTCCGAAAGGCCCAGCGCCTTCTTGAATGCTTCAAGCACCTTGGCGCCGCCCGGGTGGAGGACCCAGTGGTCAGGCCGCCGGCCGGACCCGAGCTGCTCGTCGAGGAACGGGTGCACGATGCCGGCCAGCTCCTCCCGGGCGATCTGGGGGATCCTGGGCGACAGGACGACGTCCAGGGTCTCGTCCTCGACGTCCCAGCCCATCACCCTCTCCGTGTCGGGGAAGAGATGGCTGGCCCCGGCGGCGTGCTCGAGGCCGCCTGGGCGCCCCGTGCTGCCGTCGAGGACCATGGCCGCGGCCCCGTCGCCGAACAGGGTCGCCGCGATGACGGATTTCTTGTCGAGGTCGTCGTCCTCGCCAGGCCCGGCCAGGGCTCTCTGGAGGGAGAACTGGAGCGAGCAGAGCTCGACGCAGACGACCAGGACCGGGGCCTCGGGGTGGGCGGTGGCCAGGTCGGCGCCACGGTTGAGGCCGGCCACCCCGCCGGCGCAGCCCAGGCCCCAGATCGGTGCCCGGATGACGTCGGGGGCCAGCTCCAGGGCGTTGGTCAGGCGGGCATCGAGGCTGGGGGTGACGATGCCGGTGGTCGTGACCACAGCGATGGCGCCGATCTCGTCGGGGTGCCGGCCGGCCTCCTCGAGGGCTCGGCGGGCGGCGGTCTCGCAAAGTGGGAGGCTGGCGTCCAGGAACGCCTGGTTGCGTGCCTTGTGGCCGTGGCCCTCGAGGTACCAAGGGAGCGGTCGGGCCAGGGCTCGTTCCCGGATGCCGGAGTTCTCGAACACCTCGAGCATCTGGGGTTTGGCCGGGGAGTCCGGGAGGACCTCCTGGGCTAACGCCCGCAGCTCTTCCTGGCGGACGGTGTGCTCGGGCGTGGCGGTGCCGACGGCTTCCAGGGTGGCCAAGGTGGACCCTCCATGCCCCCATGGCCCCGGGGGCACTTAGGGCCTCCTGGCCTCGAGATGGTGGGCGGCCGGGCCCTCAGCGACGGCGCCAGGCAGCCACGGCGACGCCGGCGGTCAGCGCGGCCAGCGTCGAGGTGGCACCCGGCGCGGGGATCGCATCCTCCTCGGGGGTGACGTTGCCCTCGCCGGCGGTGTTGTCCTCGCCGTCGACGGCTAGCCCGTCACCGGACCCGCCGTCGGTGGTGTTGGTCGACTGGATGGTCAGCCCGCCGACCATGCCCGCTTGTTGGTCGGCGCCCATCCCGGAGTAGAAGCGGTAGGTCCCGGGGGGCACGTCCTCGACCGTGGTCAGCGAGATGTTGACGCTGTCACCGGGCGCCAGCGGATCGTCGTGGGAGAGGTTGGCTGCCGGCGTGCCCGGCTCGAAGGTGAGGTTGTGGAGGCTGCCGCCTTCGTTGGTCACGTTCAGCACGATGGGGTGGGTCCCGTTGATCGTGATGTTGGCGAAGGCGTCGTCGATGGTGCCGTTGGCCTCCTCGTTGGCCGCCTCGACCTGGATGCACATGGGCGTCATGGCCTCCTGGCAGCCGGGCCCATCCATCAGCGCGACGTCGTAGGCTTTCGTGTCCGCGGCCGCTGGACCGGCCAGGCCGATCAGAAGCGCGACGATCACGGTGCTCAGCAAGCTCCCTCGCATGGCGGGCCGTCGCTGTGGCTGCCCGCCCATCAGTCTTACGGTTGGAGGGTTGAAAGGGTCACCCGGGCGGGTCGCTGCGGATCGCCCAGACTGCGCTGGTCTTGGCCACGACCCGGCCGTTCTCGTTGATGGCCTCGCCGGCGGCGTAGGCGGTCATCTGGCCTCTCCGGTCGACCCGGGCCCGGGCGGTGATCTTGCCCTTGGCTGGTCGCAGGAAGTCGATGGTCGAGGACTGGGTGGCCATCCACTCGTCGTCCTCGAGGGTGTGGAGGACAGCAGCAGCGATGGCCGAGTCGATCAGGGAGAAGATGACCCCGCCGTGGACCAGGCCTGAAGGGTTGCGGTGGGCCTTGGTGAGGTCCAGGCTCGCGGTGACCTCGCCGTTCTCGTCGATCTCGAAGGCCTCGACGCCGAGGAGGCCGTGGAGCCCGACCTCGTGCCACCGCTCGATGGGCGGAGGCGCGTCGGGTCGGTGGTCGCCTGCGGTGGTCATCGTCCTGGGATGGGTGTCCGCTGGTTGAAGCTTCCGGGACCCCGGGTGGCCAGGTCCATCGAACATGGAAGGTTTAAGGGGTTGACCACGAAGTCGTTACACGCTGCATGCAGAACGGCGTCTCGGGCTTCAAGGTCGAGGGCACCTGGGCGGAGGTCGTCGAGCACGGCGAGCGGATCACCCGCGCCCTCCGACAAGCCGGCCTGGCCACCGCCAGCGCCGGTGAGGACGACCTGGAGCAGGCGCTCGAGGAGTGGGAGGCCTGGCGGCCCAAGCACCACGACACGCTGGAGGAGGACATCCGGCAGAAGACCGCCGACCAGGCCAGCATCGGCCAAGGTGCCGGCGAGCAAGCCGGCAAGCACCCCGTCGAGGACCTGCGGGAGGCCCGCGACCGGTTCTTCGAGGGCCTGGCCAAGGCCGAGGCCGAGGGCTTGCAGGAAGCCGTGACCTCCATCGGCGAGTCGATCGGGCGCCTGGGACGCGCGGCGGATTCGGCCGGACGCAAGGCCTTGCGGTCGGTCGAGGCCGCGGTCTACCAGGGGGTCATGACGCGGGTCACACCGTACTACTTCGACAACGAGCTGGTCAGCGCCGATCTCTCCCGGACGCGGCGGACGAACGGTCGCCAGGCCAGCTACAGCCTCGAGGTCAACGTCCAGGACGACAGGTTGAAGAACCGGGTCGCGCGGATCCTGGCCGAGCAGGACGACCCCGCCTACACGGTGGCCAGCGATCACATGCCCGACGGGACCGCGGCCAGCGGTCGCCGCTGAGGGGACTTGAGGCAGGGGACCATGGCCACCGGGCTCGAGCTGCTCACGCTGTCGGTCGCTGGCCTGGCCAGCCTGTTCATGGCTTGGACCATCGGCGCCGGTTCCAGCGGTTCGACCCCCTTCTCGCCGGCCGTCGGCGCCGGCGCGATCTCGATCCTTCGGGCCGCCTTCGTCGTCGGCCTCCTGGGGTTCCTGGGCGCCATCCTCCAAGGGGCCAACGTCTCCGAGACCATGGGCAGGGGCCTGATCGAAGGGGTCACGCTCACCGCCGGCGCCGTGGCCGTCACGCTGGTCATCGCAGCTGGCCTGGTCTCCCTGGGTGTCTTCCGGGGCTACCCCATCGCCACGGCCTTCACCGTCACCGGCGCCGTCGTCGGTGCCGGCCTGGCCATGGGCGGCGACCCTGCCTGGTCGACCTACGCCCGGATCGGCGGCCTGTGGGTCGCCATCCCGTTCATCGCCGGGGGGGTCGCCTACGCCACCGCCAAGCTCCTGCGCCACCCTTGGGTCCCCGAGGAAGGCGTCGTCCCGGTGCTGGCAGGGCTGGTCGGCCTGGTCTTAGCCAACGTCCGGTTCGTCGGCCTCGGCTCTGACCCGGGTGGGGCCAGCCTGGCCCAGGCCCTTGGCCCATCGATCCCCGGCGGCGCGGTCCTAGGCCACGCCGTCGTTTCCCTGGCCCTGGCCACCGTGCTGGCCCTGGTGACCGCCCAGCAGATGGCCCAGGACCCGCGGCGGGGGCAGCGCCGGTTCCTGCTGGCCCTGGGTGGCCTGGTCGCGTTCTCGGCCGGCGGCAGCCAGGTCGGCTTGGCCGTGGGCCCGATCCTGCCCCAGACCGACCCGTACGGGCTGCCCTTGTTGGTCGTGCTCGGCGCCGGTGGGCTCGGCCTGCTGTTGGGCTCGTGGACCGGGGCCCCGCGGATGATCAAGGCCCTGGCCCGGGACTACTCCTCGCTTGGCCCGCGCCGGTCCATCGCCGCCTTGATCCCTGGCTTCCTGCTGGCCCAGACTGCCGTGCTGCTGGGGGTGCCGGTGAGCTTCAACGAGATCATCGTCAGCTCGATCATCGGCAGCGGGTACGCCGCCGGCGGCGCCGCGGTCAGCTGGCCCAAGATGGCCAAGACCGTGGCGGCCTGGATCGGGAGCTTGGTGCTGGCGCTGGGGTTGGGGTTCGGGGGCGTGTGGGTGTTGGGGGTCGTGGTCTGACCGACGGCGCAGCGGCTGTTCGTGCCCGCCCCACCGCCGCCCGTCCCCGGGCCTCGGGACCGCGACGTAGCCGGGGTCAACCCTAAGGGTCCCGAACCGGTTCCATCCCCGTGCCCGCCGACGGCGAGGCGCCCGGGCAAACCCCCACCCTCCAGCTCCCTAGGCGAACCGGCATCACGCTGGCGATCATCGGCGTGCTCCATGTCATCAACGGTGCCTACAGCGTCTTCTCAACCTTGGCCGACCCCTCCTCCGGGGCCCGGGTCCTGGACTGGGGGACGATGCTGGCGGGGGCAGCCGGCCTGTTCCTCGTCCTCGACCTCGCGGCCCGAGGTGAACGATCAGCTCGCGTCGCCGGCTTGGGCCTGCTGGCCTGGCTGGCCCTCCTCGTTCCCCTCCTGTGGAGCCCCAGCCAGGGCCTGCGCGATGATGCCTACGAGATCGCCTACTTCGGTGGCCTCCTCGCCGCCAGCGTGACCGTCCCGCTGGCCTATCAGCACGCCCGCGATCAGGATCCGCGCCCGTTTCACGTCGCCATGATCGCAGCGATCCTCTTCATCGTCGCCGCCGGTCCGCACGCCTGGGCGGCACTTGGTGAGATGCGCGCGATGGCCACCCGCCTGCTCCCCGCCTGGGCTGGCCTGATCGCAAGCCTCGCCCAGGTCGCCCTGGGCCTCGCGATCGCCTGGTCGACCCAGGTGGCCAGCCACTTGCCCGACCGCTGGTCCTCCGATCGCTTCGCCGTCACCCCCTGGGTGGTCGCGGCACTTGGTGCTCTGATCTTCTCCTGGATGGCGGGAGGGAGCTTCCTGTTCGTCACCATCTGGGCGCTCCCGCTGATCCTGCTGGTGCTACCGGCGTTCCTAGAGATCCTCGAACGTCCCCTCAAAGCAGGCTTCACCGCCCTGTTGTTGTCGGTGGGGCTCCTGTTCCCCGTAACCTGCCGGGCCTGGAAGACCTCGGACGACGGGTTCCGGGGCTGGGTGACGGCCGAGGGCAGCCTGGCCGAGCTGGCCATGCGAGGACCGGCGTGGTCCGAAGGCGGCGCGTTCGTGAACGTGGATGCGGCCTGCCACCCCGCTGTGGTCGCCGTAGCGGGCCTGCTGGCACTATCGCTCATCGTGCTCGCCATGTGGCAACCCCCCAAACGCGAGTCACCGGCGCTCGAACGATGGCTGCCGATCCGCCGTTTCAGGACCTGGGTGACCGGGGAGGATGCCTCCGCCAGGATCGGGGTGATCGCCGTCGCCTGGCTGGTCTCCACCCTGGCCAGCGCCTGGATGCTCGTCCGATCCGTGGACCCGTTCACCCTGCCCAGGATCGCCTTCCTCTTCGCGCTACCCTCGGTCCTCGTCGGCGCCTTCTTGCTCTACGTTCCCCTCTCCCGAGGTCTCGGCCGCTTGAAGGCCACGGTCTCGGGGATCGGCCTCTACCTGGTTGGCGCGCCGCTGCCGTTGCTCTTCCCGGGTCGATGGGCCAGGGTCGTCGCCGACCCGCTGAGAGCGGTGGTGCTCTCGCTCCATTGGCCGGGGTTCCTGCTCGCCCGGATCGGCCTCTGCCCGCTGACCACGGTCTGCCCGTGACTGGGTCGGCTGTTGCCCGCCTCTTCCGTGTTGTCCCCTACGCCTCCGGCTCGTTCTCGTGCAGGTGCACCCGGGGCACCCCGCCGCCGCGCACCCAGCCGCGCACCGCTTGGGGCTCGTAGGGCGCCTCCAGCCACTCAAGGTCCTTGCCCGAGAGGGTGATCTCGGCGGCCTCGACGGCGGCCTCCAGGTGCTCCATGGTGGTCACACCGACGATGGGCGCGACCACGCCCTCCTGGTGGAGGAGCCACGCCAGGGCGATCTGGGCGGGGTGGACGCCCTTGTCGGTGGCCAGCTGGGCCACGCGCTCCTTGATCTCCTCGGCGGCAGCTCCCTGGTAGAAGGGCACCCCGACGTCGGTCTCGCCGCGGGTCGTGTCGCGCTCCTGGCCGGCGTGGGCCAGCTCGCCCCGGGCCAGCGGGCTCCAGGGGATCAGGCCGACGTCCAGGTCGCGGCACAAGGGCACCATCTCGCGCTCCTCCTCACGGTAGAGCAGGTTCCAGTGGTTCTGCATGGACACGAAGGGGTGCCAGCCG
>CAYXGD010000022.1:0-18200 GCA_964464425.1 uncultured Thermoplasmatales archaeon | reverse complement strand
GAGGGATGCTTGCATCCCGAGCGAGAACGGCCAGCGGCCGTGCGTATGACCTGGCTAGGCTACCTCGGCGGTTGTGGGGATCGCCGGCCAGGTCAAGGCTTGCCTGCGAGGGATGCTTGCATCCCGAGCGAGAACGGCCAGCGGCCGTGCGTATGACCTGGCTAGGCTACCTCGGCGGTTGTGGGGATCGCCGGCCAGGTCAAGGCTTGCCTGCGAGGGATGCTTGCATCCCGAGCGAGAACGGCCAGCGGCCGTGCGTATGACCTGGCGAGGCGACCTCCGCGCCTGGAACCGAGCAAGGCCAAGGTACGTAAAAAGGTCGAGGCGGCGGTCAGGCGTCCTCCGAGGCCTCCGCCTCGTCGGCATCGGACGTCTCGGGCTTGCTCTCCTCCACCGCCGGTGGCTGGGGCGCCTTGCCTTGCCCCTTCTTGGCGCTGGACGGCTTGTGGCCATCCTGGCCAGGCGTGGCCTTGCGCTCGGCCCGGTCCTTGACGCCCAGGAGCATCCGGCGCTCCATGACGAACTGGCTGGGCTCCAGGAAGCCGGCCACGAACGCAGCCATCGGGAGGCCCCGGTGGTCCACCCGCATCCGGGCGATCAGCCGGGTACGCCCGTCGACCACCGGGTCCAGGATCAGGGCCCAGCTGCAATCGACCCAGAGCTTCTCACCGGGTTCGATCTCCTTGACCGGCGGTTCGTCCAGGCCCGGGACCCAGGTGCCTCGGAGGACCAGGGCGCGCTTCTCGTCGACCTCGACGGCGCGCATGGCCCACTGGTCCCGGTCGGGTGCGGTCCGGATCAGGTCGCCCTCCTCCAGCGCCTGGAGCTCGGGCACGATGTTCTCGGCGCTGTGCACGTCGAACCCGAACAGGTTCTCCAGCCAGTCGTAGCTGTAGAAGCCAGCCCGATCCTGGCCGATCTGCACCAGCCACGGCCAGATGGCCTCGGGATCAGCGTTGATGGTCACCGCGCGGGTCGTCTCGAGCCGCGGGTGGGTGATCTGGTCGTCCCCAGGGAGCTCGGCCTCGGCTTCCTCCTCGGTGGCGCCCCACGTCCGAGCCCACGGGCGCACGGTGCCCAGGTAGAGGCCGGCGGCAGCACCGGCGACGTTCCTGAGCCGCTTACCCTTCTTCAGCACCTTCCGGAAGCGACCAGCCATGGTCCCCCATCTAGGGCTGGCGGTACTTCGGGTTTTCTGCCGTGAGGCCCCGTTGGCCAACGCTGCGGTGGCGGCGTTAGGTTCATGTAATAGACGGCCTTCCCCGGCCTTGAGCCTCTGGCTCAGCGCATCTGCTCCCGTAGTGTAGTCCGGCCAATCATTTCGGCCTCTCGAGCCGATGACTGGGGTTCAAATCCCCACGGGAGCATGCTCTCATTCCACTGTGTTCCAGAGCATGCTCCCGTGGTCTCTCGGGACGCGCGTGGTTGGTACCGCGTCCCTCGATCCTCCACGGGAGCACTCCTACCCATACTGCTCAGAGAGTGCGAGCGTGGGGATTTGGACCGGAGGTTCACGAGCAGGCCGACCGTCGGTCTCGCGCTGTCGGCCTGCGAGCAGTACGAACCCATCGACCGTGCCAAGGTTCGTGCGTGGATCCCCACGGGAGCATGCTCTCACTCCACTGTGCTCCAGAGCATGCTCCCGTGGTCTCTCGGGGTACGCATGGTTGCACCGTCCCCCTCGATCCCCACGGGAGCGTGGGCGTGTCCTAACTGTGCTCCAGAGCATCCGCCCGTGGTCTCTCGGGACGCGGGTGTTGGGGAGGTGATGGGTGGAGGTCGGTCCTCGCTCCGCCCGTTGGGGGTCGCTCGGGCGCCCTCCAGCTTCAGCCGGGCCGAGCCCGGCCTCCCTCGACATCAGCCGAGGAGCGGCCGACGTCTCGGTCCGCCCGTCCGCTCGGCGTTGCGGGCCTCGCGGACGTGCTCGCGTGAAGGCCAGCATATCCCGGTTGATGAGCTGGCCTTCACGCCTCTTCCCAGAACATCACGTTGTACCCATCGGGATCGATGAGGCTGAACATCTTGCCCATCTCTCCCTCGTCGTAGGGGATGTCGAACTCGGCGTCGCTGGCCTGGGCGACCTCGTGGACCGGCCCGATGTCGTCCACGACGAAGGTGATCAGCACGCCCCGACCGAGGGTGCCGTCGACCCAGGCCTGGAACTCCGGGTCCTCGTTGGCAGCGATCTCGCCCAGGGCGAGGTCGGCACCGCCCAAGGTCAGCCCGACGTACTGGGGGATGCCATCGTCGGTCTCGTGGCGCTCCTGGACCTTGAAGCCCAAGGCCTCGTAGAAGGAGATCGATCGGGAGGCGTCGTCGACGTTGAGGTAGACGCTGGTGTGGGACATGAGGGTCTCCCTGGCGCGTAGGCTCGCTCATGGTGAAGAGCCTGCCCCCGAACGAGCCTCAGACCGCGTCGGCCGGGACGACACCGAACGTGCAGCCGGCCCGGTCCGAGCGTTGCGCTCCTTCGGTGAAGCTGGCTTCCTGGTCGAGGAGCCATCGCACCAACGGCACGGGGAAGCTGGGCGCCGGGTCCGGTGCGTGCTGCGCGAGCTCGTCGGCCAGCGCCTCGACCGCCTGCTCGTCGTCGCGGTCGGTCCCGGGATCATCCACCGCGGACACAAGGTGGCTGTAGGCGCCGTAGATCTTCAGGTGCTCGCGCACGCGCTCGTACACGCGGTCCTCCAGGTCCTCGGGGACCGTCCCCAGGTCGTGCTCGAGGAGCTTGATCAGGCGGTCGGTCCGGTGGACCCCGGTCGCCCACGTCTCCTCCACGAACACCCCGATGTACCCTTCGGGGGTGCCAGGATCGCCGGAGAGGATTTTGTCGCGGAGCCGTTCCCATGGCCGGGGGCCGTACATGTAGTGGGAGGGGATCCCATCCCGCTCCCAGATGTCCTTCCCGCACAAGGTGCAGGTCCCATCAGCGCTGGGATCGGTCGGGACCTGATCGCGGTCGGGGGCCTCGGGGCTCTGGTCGCTGGCGACCATGGGCTCCTCCTCGAGGGACCCGTCGTCGCGATCGAGGTAGGAGGAGACGATCACCCAGGCCACGCCGAGGCCACCCAGCAAGGCTGGCACCAGGCCAACCGGGGGCCACACGATCATCAGGACCAGGCCTGAGAGCATGACCGTCACGAACGCGGGCGCACGCACCGCACGCGTCATCGAGGTCAGCATGTGTGTCCGAAGCCACATCCTTTCTCTCACGATCCTCGAACGGTCACCGCTCTCGTGACATGGACATCACAAGACCTGGGTGGAGGACCGATCAGCGCCCGCGGCGGGCAGGAAGGGTGGGAGGTGCGGCCCAGCGCGGTGGTCATGGAACGTCAGACCGGACGACCAGAGGTAAGAGGCGTGTGGGTCGTGCCTCGCTGGGCCGCAGGGTTGCCTGGCCTTGGGGGCTTAAACCCTTGTTGGACAGGCTGTTGAACGGTTCGAGGACGTATCCAGGCAGGGGCGGTCAGGCGCGGCGGAGATCCTCCATCCCCTGGCTGGCCGGCTCGAAGGGGAGGGGGCTGCCGACGCCAGCGTCGACGGCCTTGTCGTAGAGCATCTTGGCGGCAGCCACCGTCTCGATCCCGGTCCCGCCGCTGTCGAACAGGGTGACCTGGTCATGGCTGGTCCGACCGGGCCGGTCGCCGGCGACGATCTGGCCGAGCTCGGCGTGCACGTGGTCCTCGTCGACCAGCCCCTCCTCGATGGCGAGGAGCAGCTCGCCGCTGTCCTGGAAGGCCCGAGCCTCGAGGTCCGGCACGTAGAGGGCCCGGGCGACCGTCGTGCCGGGGACCTCCCGCCGCTCGGGGTGGTACTGACCCATGGCGGTCACGTGGGCCCCGTCGGCCAGCGCCGCGTCCTCGAACACAGGCTCGGTCGCCCGGGTCGCCGTGATGACGATCCCCGCCTCGTCCAGCGCCTGGCCGGGGGTGTCGACAGCTTCGACGGGGAGGCCCAGCCTCTCGCTGGCGGCCTCGGCGAAGCTTCGCCGGTGGGTCTTGGTCGGGGAGTGGACGCGGACCCCGGTTAGCTCGCGGACCTCGGCCACGGCCTGGAGCTGGCCCCAGGCCTGGCGCCCGCTGCCGATCAGGGCCACCTCGGTCGCGTCGGATCGGGCCAAGTGGTCGGCAGCCACGGCGCCTGCCGCACCGGTCTTCAGCGGGTTCAGGGCAGCCCCGTCGAGCATCGCCAGGAGCTCACCCGTGTCGGCGTCGAAGAGGCTGACCAGGAACCAGGCGTCCTTGCGCCCGAACCCGGCGCTGTACGTGTAGCCGCCCATGGCTCCCAGGCCGGGCAGGACAGCTGTGTACCCGGTGAGCATCCCCCAGGGGTTCGAGCGTGCCAGGCGGTCCCTGGGTCGGGCGGTGCCGCCGTCGCCGTGCGCTTGGTAGCCGGCCTCGGCCGCGTGGACGTAGTCGGCGGGCGTGGCCAGGTCTCGGACCTGTTCGGAGCTCAGGAAAAGGGCCTCGGTCATCGAGCCGCCAACCGACGGCCGGGGTCTAAGGCTTGGGGGCAAGCCTGGACGGCGGGAGGAGCCGCGGGTCTCACTCGTCGCTGTCCTCGATCAGGGTCTCGATGGCCCTGACCCCAGAGAGCCCCTCGACGTGGTGGACCGCTCCGCGCAGGTCGCGCATGGTCCGGACCTCCAGGAAGACGATCCCGTCGTGCCGGCCCAGGGCCGGGTAGGCCTCGACGACCCCGGGGATGTGCTGGGCCTCCTGGTAGAGGGACTTGGCGCCGTGAAGCGCCTGGTTCTCGTCGACCAGGATGACCGCGCGGATCACTCGATCACCTCCTGAGGGATCTCGAGCAAGGTCTCGGAGACGAGGACGCCCTCGACCTCGGAGAGGTCCCCCAGGACGTGGCCGAGCTGGTCCATCCCGTCGACCTCGACGCGGAGGACGACCTCGGCCTGTCCGAGCACCGGGAAGGCGTCGACGACCCCGTCCAGCCGGCCAAGGGTCACGGCGACCGAACGCTCAGCTTCCGGTGCGACACCGACCAGCACGCACGCCCTCATCGCGCCAGCCAACCGGGGACCGCGTCAAGAAGGTTCGCGTCCAGCACCGCTCAACGGCAAGCCCTCAACAGCCGTCTCGTGAACCTTCTTCCTGCGGTCTGCCGTTCCGGGGCCGATGCGCACCGCAGTGGTCGCCCTCGCCCTCGTGCTCAGCCTCTCGATCGTCGCCGCCCCGACCCTCGCCAAGCCCGATCATGTCGACTGCGGGACCGCCGAGGAGGGCACCGGTGCCACCTGCCGCGTGGAGCTCTACGACACCTGCTACTCCGAGCAGACCGTCACCGTCGAGGAAGGTCACGAGAGCGCCGGTCATTGCCATTGACCAGCCGGTCCCGATGGGCCGTCAGGTCTGGCCGCGCTTGAGCTTGCCGGCCTCCCGGTCGGCCAGCCAGATCGGTTCCGGGAGCTTGTGCCGGCCGGTCAGGCAGGTGCGGACCAGCCGGAGAGCCGTCTCGTGGCTGACCCGGTGGCCGGGGCTCACGTAGATCGGCTTGGTGGCCCGCCGGCTGGAGCGCAAGGCGTACCCGAGGACCTCGCCATCGTCCACGATGGGCGCCTGGTCGCCGTGGCTTGCCAGCGTGCCGTCGACCTCGCCGAGCAACAGGCTCTTGGTCACGCCGACCGCCGGCACGTCGAGCCGCACCCCCATGTGGCAGGCGCTACCCAACCGCCGGGGGTGGATCAGGCCACCACCATCGACCAAGAGGACATCGGGGTCGAGCTCGAGCTCCGGCCACAACGCCTCGAGCAGGGGCATCTCCCGGTAGGCCAGCAAGCCTGGGATGTAGGGCAGCTCGATCGACATCTCGGTGAGGTGGAGCTCCAGGACCTCCAGGTCCCCGGCCCCGAGCAGGGTCAGGGCGCCGTAGCCACGGCCGGCGCGGTCGTAGGAGGCATCGAACCCGGCGATCACCTCGACCGGCTCCGGCAGATCGTCCTCGATGCGCACCCGGCCGGCCAGCTCGATCTGCGCCCGGCGCAACGCGTCGAGGTCGACCCCGTCGGGGACCTTGGGCATCGTCAACCCCATGGCCGAGCCGGGGGAAACCCTTCCGCCTCCACCCCGGGGCCGGCTTCGTGACCTGGGAGCTGGTGTCGCGATGGACACCAACCGCTGGCCAGGCACCCCTTGACATGTCCATCCGGACGCGCTGGTTTCGATGACCGGTCCGTAACCTTTACGTTGCGGCCACCCTGACGGTCGCTTGCGCGCCCGGGAGGCCCCACCGCTTGATCCTCCCTACCTCCCAAGCCTCCGTCTCCCGGGCGCCACTTTCCTCTCCACGATCGACACCGTAGCCGCGCGGCTGTCGGTGGGAGCCTGCCCCAGGGTTCGGGTCCCCGCGGCAGGGCTTCCCCGGCCCGAGGGCTCTTCGGCCTGGACCCCGCTGGTGGGCAGGATGCCCGCCCTCGACAACCCACCGGAGAACCCGTGCTTCGGCTGCGGCCCAGCCAACGATCGCGGCCTCCACCTCAGCTTCGAACGGCGCGAGCAGGACGGCCAGCCCATCGTGGCCACCCGCTACACGCCCAGCGAGGACGAGATCGGATGGCCCGGGTTCGTCCATGGCGGCCTCCACTTCCTCGTCCTGTACGAGGCCAGCTACTGGGCGGCCCTGGAGCTCGGCGGCACGCTGATGACCCAGGCCGGCCGGCTGACCTTCGAGCAGCCCACCGTCCCGCGGACCGGTAGAGCCCTCGAGGCCACCGCGCGGATCGCCGATCAGGGGGATGACTGGCTCCGCATCGAGGCCCGGACCGCCGGAGACGACGGCCGCCCCCTTGGGCGTCTGGCCGGGCCCTGGTCCCCGGTCAGCCGCGCCAGGCTCGAGGCCGCCGGCATCGAGCTGCCGGCCTACCTGCTCGACGCGGCCGAACCCTGAGGCCGAGCCAAGCCCGCCACGCTGTGGCAGGTTCTGTCTCATATCGGACATGCCGGCCCCCGACCGTTCCATCCTCGTCGCTAGGCTCAAACCATCCCTGTGCTCTGGCCGTCTGCATGGTCGACGTGGCCGTCTACGGCGCCCGGGGCTACCTGGGCCGCTCCCTGATCGGATGCTTGCTATCCCACACGGATGTCCAGAACGTGACACCCGTGTCGCGAAGCGCCGAGGGCCAAGCCTACGGCCAGGCGGTCCCCGCCTTCCGGCACGCCGAGGACCTGGTCCTCCAAGGGCCCGAGGACCCGGCCGTGCTCGACAGCGACGTGGCCTTCCTGGCCACCGAAGGTGGGCAAGCCGCCGAGCTCGTCCCGGCCCTCGAGGCCGCCGGCGTCGAGCTCATCGTCGACCTGTCCCGCGACCACCGGGCCCAAGCCCTGACCGGCCAGGGTCCCTGGGTCTACGGGCTCAGCGAGCTGCCGCCCGGCGTCCCGCACGGCGCCACCCACATCGCCAACCCCGGCTGCTACCCCACCGCCACCTTGCTGGCGATCGGTCCGGCGGCCGTCGTCGGCGCCCTGGGGGACGGCCCGGTCGTCAGCGACGGGAAGTCCGGCGTCTCAGGTGCCGGGGCCACCCCCCGGCCCGACCTCCACTTCCCCGAGACCAACGAGAGCCTGCGGGCCTACAAGGTCCAAGGCCACGACCACACCGAGGAGATCACCCTGGGCCTGGGAGGCCTGGAGGCAAGCAGCCCACCGGGCGGCACCGAGGCGGCCCGCCCGGTCCGGTTCACCCCGCACCTGGTCCCCCAGAACCGGGGGCTCCTGGCGACGGTGTACGCGCCGGTGGCCGATGGCTGGACCCAGGAGGACCTGGACGCCGCCTACACCAAGGTCTACGACGGGACGCCCTTCGTCACCGTCGTCGAGGAACCGGACACCGCCCACGTCCGGGCGACCAACCACGCCCACGTGGCCATCCACCTCGACGAGACCGCCGGGCTCCTGGTCGCCAGGGGCGCGATCGACAACCTGGTCAAGGGCGGCGCCGGGAGCGCGGTCCAGGCCATGAACCAGGCCCTCGGCCTCGAGGAGACGACCGGTCTGCCGACCGTGGGGGTGGCACCGTGACCGCCCAGATCGTCGACGGCGGCCTGCTGGATGTACCGGGCTTCAAGGCCCAGGGGGTCCACGCCGGCCTGAAGTACAAGAGCAAGGACCTGGCGCTGATCGTCAGCGATCGTCCGGCAGCCGCCGCCGGGGTCTTCACCCAGAACAGCTTCGCGGCAGCCCCCGTCCAGGTCAGCAAGGAGCACCTGGCCACCGGCACGCTGCAGGCCGTCGTGTGCAACTCGGCCAACGCCAACGCCTGCACCGGGCCCCAAGGCCTCGAGGACGCCTACACCATGGCCCAGGTCACCGGCAAGGCGCTCGGCCTGCCGGCCGACCAGGTCCTGGTCTCCAGCACCGGCATCATCGGCCGGCCCCTGGACATGGACAAGGTCATCGCTGGCATCGAGGCGTGCGCTGACCAGCTCGACCAGGCCCAGGGTGGCGAGGCCGCCGAGGCCATCACCACCACCGACACCCACGAGAAGGAGATCCTGGTCGAGGTCACCGCCGGCGACCGGACCTTCAAGATCGGGGCGATCGCCAAGGGCTCGGGCATGATCCATCCCAACATGGCCACGATGCTGGCCTTCCTGGCCACCGATGCCCCGGTCGAGCCGGCGACCCTCCAGGCCACGCTCAAGGAGGTCGTCGACGACACGTTCAACATGATCACCGTCGACGGCGACGAGTCCACCAACGACATGGTCGCCATCCTGGCCGGCGGGGCCGAGGGGGGCCCGACCATCGAGGCCGGGACCCCGGAGCACGCCGCCCTGCAGGAAGGCATCCACCTGGTCTGCCGTGAGCTCGCCCGGACCATCGCCGGCGACGGGGAGGGGGCGACCTCCCTGGTCGAGGTGGCCGTGGCCGGGGCCGAGACCGTCGCCGACGCCAAGATCGCTGCCCGGGCCGTGGCCGCCAGCAACCTGGTCAAGGCGGCCATCCACGGCAAGGACCCCAACTGGGGCCGCATCGTGGCAGCCATCGGCGCCAGCGAGGCCCGCGTCGAGCCCGACCGGGTCACCATCGCCTTCGAGGACGACCAGCAACGGGCCACCGTGCTCGAGCTCGGCCATCCGTCCACCAACGGAGCCCTGGCGCTGGCCGAGACCCTGCTCGACAACGACGAGGTCCGCATCCACGTCGACCTGGGCCTAGGCCCCCACACCGCCGAAGCCTGGGGCTGCGACCTGACCGAGGCCTACGTGACGTTCAACGCGGCCTACACCAGCTAGGAGGTGCCAAGCATGACCATCGTGACCCTCAAGCTCGGCGGCGCCCTGCTCACGGACGACACGACCCTGGCCGGTCTGGCCAGCCAGCTGACCCTCCTGCAGGAAGCCGGCGTGCGCCCTGTCCTCGTCCACGGCGGCGGGCCGCAGCTCAGCCAGGCGCTGGCCGCCGCGGGCATCCCCGACCAGCGCCACGACGGCCTGCGGATCACCCCACCGGAGGCCGCGCGGATCGTCCAGCAGGAGATGGACGCGCTCGGCAAGGAGCTGGCCGCCCACCTGACCCGGGCCGGCCTCGAGGTGTTCCACGTCGCCGGCAGCCAGGACCGCCTCACCGCGACCCCCAAGACCGCCGCGGTCGACCTCGGCCGCGTCGGCACGGCCACCGGCTTCGATGCCCTGGGTCTTCCCGGTCCCGTCGACGGGCCGATCCCCATCGTCACGCCGGTCGGCACCGACGGCGAGGGCCCGCTCAACGTCAACGCCGACGAGGGTGCGGCCGCCATCGCCGCCGCCCTCGGCAGCGACCATCTCGTCCTGGCGACCAGCGTACCCGGCGTCCAGGGGCCCGACGGCGCCACCATCCACCACCTCGACCCGAGCCAGGCCCGTGAGCTCATCGAGAGCGGCACGGCCCACGGCGGCATGATCCCCAAGCTCCAAGCCGGCCTGGCCGCGCTGGGCGGGGGGGTCCGCCACGTCCACGTCACCAACCTCGAGGATGGGAGCCTGACCGAGCTGCTCTCCGGCGCCAGCGACCAAGGCACCCACCTCCACGCCACCAAGGGGGTGCTGGCCTGATGCCGGCGACCCCGATCACCGAGCGCTGGGAGGGCTCGCTGGCACCCATCTACGGGACGCCAGAGCTCGAGCTGGCCCACGGCAAGGGTGCTCACGTCACCGACGCCGGTGGGCAGACCTACCTCGACCTGCTGGCCGGGCTGGCGGTCAACATCCTGGGTCACGCCCACCCGGCCGTCGTCTCGGCCGTCGCCGACCAGGTCGCCACCCTCGGCCACGTCAGCAACCTCTACGCTACCGAACCCACCGTCGCCTTGGCCGAGCGGCTCAGCCAGATGACCGACGACAAGCAAGCGATCATGGTCAACTCCGGCAGCGAGGCTAACGAGACCGCCTACAAGGTCGTCCGCCGGCACGCCCACCAGCAGCTCGGCCTCGACGATGGCGGGGTCGTGCTGGCCTTCGAGGGCAGCTTCCACGGCCGCACCACCGCCGCCCTGGCCCTGACCGGGCAGCCCAAGAAACACGCTGGGTTCACCCCGTTCCCCGAGGGCATCGTCCACGTCCCCTACGACGACCCTGAGGCCCTCGAGGCAGCCTTCGAGACCCACCCGGTCGCCGGCGTCTTCACCGAGATCGTCCAGGGAGAAGGCGGCATCGTCCCGATGGGCCCGGAGACGGCAGCCACGCTCCAGACCCTTTGCGACGACCACGACGCCCTGCTGGTCGTCGACGAGGTCCAGACCGGGCTGGGGCGCACGGGCCAGACGTGGGCCTACCAGCACCACGGCCTCGACCCCGACATCGTCACCGTGGCCAAGGCCCTCGGTGGCGGCCTACCCATCGGCGCCTGCCTAGCCCAGCCCGAGCTGGCCGAGCTCATGGGGCCCGGCAGCCACGGCTGCACGTTCGGCGGCAACCCCATCAGTTGTGCGGCCGCCCACGCGGTCCTCGATGTCTACGAAGCCCAAGCGCTCGACCAGCGTGCCGCCAAGCTGGGCAAGGCGCTGGCCAGCGAGCTGGGCCACCACGGCCTCGACCACCGCGGCCTGGGCCTGCTCGTCGGCCTCCCGGTCGAGAACGGCACCGCCGGCGGCATCGTCGAGGCGGCCCAAGCTGAGGGGCTGCTCGTCGGGCAAGCCGGTGACGGCGTCGTCCGCCTGGCCCCCCCGCTGATCGTCGACGAGGCTGACCTGCTCGACGCGGTGCCGGTGTTGGCCGGCTGCGTCGAGGCCGCCTAGCTCGGCGCACCCGAGCGCTCGCGAGCCGCATCCAGCACGTCGCGGATCCCCAGGCGCACCTCCTCGAAGGCCGTGCCCTGGCCCCCCTCGCAGTGGGCCTCGGAGACCTCGAACCCACCCTGGCTCCAGACGGTCAGCCTGAGCGTCGTCCCGTCGCGGCAAGCCTCGTCGGGGTAGGTGGCTGCCATGGTCGGCGCCTTGCTGGTGAGCGCCTGGCAGAGCGTCTCCATGGTCGTGCGGTTCCCGTCGCCTCGGAAGGCCAGGCTGACGTTCCAGGTGCCCTCGGCCGGCACGCCGGCGGCAGCCAGCTCCTGGCGGACCTGGGCTTCGGTCACGTTGTGCAGGGCGCGCTCCGGCACGCCGACCTGCTGGCCTTCGGGGGGCTGGCCCTGGGCCAGGATGACGCCGGTGGCCGTGCCGTCGGCCCGCACCGTGAACGCTTCGGGGTGCGGCGCCAACCCGCCGGTCTGGACAGCGATGGCCAGCAAGCCGTCGCCCTCGGCGGGGCAGGTCCGCTGGCTGGGCGGCGTGATCTGTTGGTCGGTGCAGCCAGCAAGCAAGCTGGCGGTCAGCAGCGCCAGCACGAGCAGAGCGCGAGGTCGCATCGTGGGGCCAGGCAAGCCCTCCGCTTAGAACCCATCGCCTCGACGACCTGCGCGCTAGCCCCGGATCAACCGGTTGAGGACGTCGAAGGTCTCCGATAGGTCGTCCTCCTCGAGCACGAACATGTTGTCCTTGTAGCAGGAGATGACCTCGACGAAGTTGATGCCGCGGTCCGAGAGCGTCGAGGTGACGAAGGCCAGGATCCCGGGCACGTCCTCGATGACCTCGGGGCTCCGGAGGTTGATCTCGACCAGGCCGGTGCGGGTCTTGATCAGCGCCTCGTCGCCGACCAGGTCGACCATCTCCTCGTGGAACCCTTCGTCGGTGATGATGGTCAGCGACTCCGAGCCCTGGATCACGTGGATCGGCACGTCCCGGCCCCGGACCCGGTTCATGGCCTGCTCGAGCTTCTGGAACGTGGACCAGGAGGGTCGGGCGGTCACGATGGCCACGTGGGTCCGCACCTCCAGTTTGCTCTTCGACAGGACCCGGCGGATCGCCTCCTCGTACCCCTGGGCCCGACGTGGCGGGTCGTAGCGCCGGCATGCGGCCAGCACCGCATCCGCGCTCTTGGCACCGGTGGCCTCGACGATCTGGCGGGAGAGCGCCGAGAGGTTGACGATGCCCATGGCCAGGGCATCCCGGACCACAGGCCGGGCGTCGATGTAGCGCCTGACCGTCTCCGCGATGCTGACCGGGTCCTTGCTGTCGCCGGGCATGTCGACCGTCCTCAGGAAGGCACCCCACGTACTTGGATGTTCAGTTTGGGACATGCTTGCCAAGGCCTGCCCGATCCTCGTCGCGTGCCTTATCACGGGCGTCTTCTCTGGCCGCCCAACATGCCAGAACACATCGTCCTAGCCTACTCCGGCGGTCTCGACACGTCCGTGGCCACCCACTGGCTCGGCCAGGAACACGACGCCGCGGTCAGCTGCGTGTTGGTCGATCTCGGACAGGGCACCGACGACCTCGAGGAGGCCCAGGCCCGCGCCCTGGCCAACGGCGCCAAGGACTGCCTGATCGTGCCGGCCACCGAGGCCTTCGCCAAGGGCTTCGTGGCCCCGGCCATCAAGGCCAACACCGTCTACGAGGACGCCTACCCCCTGGCCACCGCGCTCGCCCGGCCGCTGATCGCCGCCAAGCTCGTCGAGGCCGCCCAGGAGGTCGGCGCCGACGCCATCGCCCACGGCTGCACCGGCAAGGGCAACGATCAGGTCCGGATCGAGACCAGCATCAAGGCCCTGGATCCCAGCCTGGAGATCCTTGCCCCCCAGCGGACCGACGCCATGACCCGGGACGAGGCCATCGCCTACGCCGAGACCCACGGCCTCGAGCTCCCCGAGCTCAGCGGCTCCCCCTACTCGGTGGATCAGAACCTCTGGGGTCGCAGCGTCGAGGGCGGCGACCTCGAGGACCCAGCCACGCCGGTCAACGAGGAGGCCTACGGGTGGACCACCAGCCCGCAGGCGGCCCCCGACGAGCCCCAGGAGATCACCCTGACCTTCGCCAAGGGCCTCCCCGTGGCCCTGGACGGCGACGCGATCCCGCTCCACGAGCTGATCGACCAGCTCAACGACCTGGTCGGCGGCCACGGTGTCGGCCGGATCGACCACGTCGAGAACCGGCTGGTCGGCATCAAGAGCCGTGAGGTCTACGAGGCCCCGGCCGCCACGGCGATCCTGACCGCCAAGCAAGCCCTGGAGACCCTGGTGCTGACCCGGGACACCTACCAGTTCAAGCCGGTGCTGCAGGACAAGCTCGCCCAGCTCGTCTACGATGGGCTGTGGTACACGCCGACGGTCCAGGCCGTCAACGCCTTCTTCGACCAGGTCAACCAGCCGGTCACCGGCACGGTCACCCTCCAGGCCTACAAGGGCAGCCTCACCGTCACCAGCCGCCACGCGCACGCCAGCCTCTACGACGAGGGGCTGGCCACCTACGGGCCCGAGGATGCCTTCGACCACGAAGCCGCCAGCGGCTTCATCGACATCTGGAGCCTCCCGGTGATCACCGCCAACCAGGCAGGGGCCCCCGCCAAGCCCGAGACGGCCGCCGACAACCAGGTGCCGGCGCCGACCCCGCCCGGGGGTGCCTGACCCTGGCCCCACCCCAGCCGGTCTGGCAGGCCCGCACCGGCGCCCCAGCCGCAGCCACCATGGAAGCCTTCTCGGACAGCACCGAGGAGGACCAGGCCCTGGTCGCCGTCGACCTGGCGGGGTCGATCGCCCACGTGCTCGGCCTCCACCACGCCGACCTGCTCGACCAGAGCGAGGCGGCCACGCTCATCGACGGTCTCCAGCAGCTCTGGACCCAGCACCAGGCGGACGAGCTCACCCTCGACCCGAGCCTCGAGGACGTCCACATGAACCTGGAGCATCAGCTCGGCCAGCTCGTCGGCCCCGTCGCCGGCAAGCTCCACACCGGCCGCTCCCGCAACGACCAGGTCGCCCTGGACATGGTGCTCCAGACCCGGCTCGGGCTGACCCACCTGGCCGGCCGCACGCTCTCCCTGGCCACCACCCTGCTCGACCAGGCCGAGGCGCACGTCGAGACGCCCTGGGTTGCACAGACCCATGGCCAACCGGCCCAACCGGCCACCCTGGGGTTCCTGCTCCACGCCCACGCCCTCCGCTTCCTCCAGCTCACCGACCAAGCGTTGGACCTGTTCGAGGACCACGGCACCAGCCCCCTGGGCAGCGGCGCCGTCGCCGGTTCCACCCTCCCGCTGGACCCCGAGCTCACCGCTGACCTGCTCGGGCTGGCACCGCCTGAGAACGCGCTGCTGGCCACGTCAAGCCGCGACGGGAGCCTGGCCACGTGCCAGCTGGCCGCCCGCATCGGGCAAGCCATCGCCTCCCTGGCTCAGCAGCTCATCGACCTCGCTGACCAGGGCGCCATCGACCTGCCCGCCGGCTACACCACCGGCTCCAGCCTCATGCCGCACAAGGATAACCCCGATGCCCTGGAGCTCGCCCGGGCCCAAGGCAAGGCGCTGACCGCCCCAGCCCAGGAGCTGGCCAGCCTGCTCGCCGGGCTCCCGCTGGGCTACCACCGGGACCTCCAGCTGGCCAAGCCGCCCGTGCTCGAGGTCCTCGATGAGGTCCCGCAGCTCGTCGGCATCGTCACCGACGTGGTCGCCGGCTGGACCGTCCACGAGGACGTCCTGGCCGACCAGCTCGCGACCCCCGGCATCGGCGCCACCGACGCCGTCGAGGCGCTGGTCGTCCAGGGGACCCCGTTCCGCACCGCCTACCAGGCCCTTGCCAAGGCTGAGGCCGCCCGCCAGGACGGCGGGTCACCGCAGGCCGCCCTGGAGGCCCAGGGGCTGGAACCCGAGGCCGTCCAGGCCGCCCTGGACGCCGCCCTGGATCCTGATCCAGCCAAGCGCACGACCCTGGGCGGGCCCGCGCCCAGCGTCATCGGCCCGGCCATCGAGACCGCCCAGGTCACCGCCGACGAGCTGGCCGACCAGCTCTCGGACGCCGAGGCGCAGGCCGGTGTCCCCCTGGGGCTTCTCAGCACGCCACCCAAGCAACTGATCCACCAACTCCAGGAGGTGGCCTAGGTGGCGCTGGCCGACGCCGAGGCCTCGAGCCTGGCCACCCTCGACCCCCGGGCCCAGGCGCCCGAGAACGTGCTGACCATGGCCGACCTGGACGGTCACCTTGACCTGCTCATCCAGAAGAGCCTGGCCTTCAAGGCCCAGGACGCCCGCGGCAAGCTGCCCCAGCCCCTGGCCGGGAAGACGGTCATCGTCATCTTCGAGAAGAACAGCACGAGGACCCGGATCAGCTTCGACGTCGGCATCCAGAAGCTCGGCGGCATCAGCTCGATCCTCGACAGCCAAGGGAGCCAGCTCGCCAGAGGCGAGAGCCTCGAGGACACCGCCAAGGTCCTCTCCCGCTACGGGGACTGCCTGGTCCACCGGGCCAGCGACCACACCGCGCTGGCGGAGGTCGCCGCCCATGCGACGGTCCCGGTGGTCAACGCGCTCACCGACCTCGAGCACCCATGCCAGGTCCTGGCCGACCTGACCACCCTGTACGAGCACCTGCAGGCCACCGGGCAGGGTGAGCTGGCCGGCAAGACCCTGGCCTACGTCGGCGACGGCAACAACATGTGCCACTCCTACCTGACCGGCGGCGCCATCGCCGGCATGCACGTCCAGGTCGCAACACCGCCCGGTTACGCGCCGGACCCCGCCGTCGTCGAGCAGGCTGAGCACCTGGCCAAGGCCCACGGCGGCTCGATCAGCCTGACCCACCAGCCCGCCAAGGCCGTGGCCGGCGCCCACGCCGTGGCCACCGACACGTGGATCAGCATGGGCGACGAGGACGAGAAGCAGGCCCGCCTGGACGCCTTCGACGGGTACACCGTCGACGACGAGCTCATGGCCCAGGCTGAGGAGGGCGCGGTCTTCCTGCACTGCCTGCCCGGCCACTGGGGCCACGAAGCCACCCACGAGGTGGCCCACGGCGACCAGAGCCTGATCCTCGACGAGGCCGAGAACCGGATGTGGACCCAGATGGCCTTGCTGGCCTACCTGTTGGTCTAAGCCGGCCCAGGCCGGGTACGTATCAACAGACTCTAACCAGCGGCCGACCTACCTAGGGGCCACCGCTCCCGCCGGGAGGGGGCCTGAGGGACGCCGATGACCACCAAGGCCGACGTGTTGGACGGGTTCGAGCCGACCGAGCACCAGGTCCGGCTGGCTCACAAGCTCCTGGCCGAGGTCGATGGTCTGGGCAGGCGCATCCTCTACGAGGTCCTCGGTGAACCCAAGGAGAGCCGGGAGCTCGAACCGTTGCTCACCGGTGAGCAAGATGAGGACACCTTGGCCGCCGTCCTCACGGGCCTCCAGGAGGCCGGGCTGATCGAGGAGCGCCTCGACGTCGACGGCACGGCCGGGGTCGTCGTCTACGGGCTGACCACCCTGGGCGCCAAGGTCGTGCTCACGCTCCAGACCCTGCGCTCCGCCGAGGACATCGCCCGGATCCTCAAGCTCTCCGAGCAGAGCAAGGATGCCCCCGAGGGGCCCGGCGGGCTCTCGAGGATCCCGCCCCAGGCCGGTGTCCATCGTCTCCAAGCCAAGAGCCGCAAGGTTGCCGGCAAGAAGGATATCTGGCACGTCCTACCGGCCGACGATGGATGGCGGGTCAAGCGCGAGGGGGCCAGCCGGGCCACCAGCCGACACGGCACCAAGAAGGAGGCCACGGCTGCGGCCAAGGACCTGGCCAGGAAGCGCCAGGGCGGCAAGGTCATCCTCCACCGCCAGGACGGCTCGTTCCAGGATGAGCTTGAGCCCGGTCGCTGAAACGAACCATCCACAACGACCATAGCTTCCCCCGACCATCTTCGCCCATGACCGGGCGCTGGCTGGTCCCCGCCGGCCTGGTGCTGCTCCTCGCCGTCCCCACCAGCCTGGCCCAACCCCCGGAGCAGGCCGAGCCCGCCATCGAGGTCGAGATCGCACCGATCCAGGCGCTCGTCATCCCGCTCGGCGAGCCGGCCGAGACCACCATCCAGGTCCGCGTCGGCTGCGCGCCCGGGGAGGCGGCCATGACCACCACCCAGGCCCGGCTGTCGGCGCCGAACGCCAGCGCGTTCGAGAACCCGGTGATCTCGCCGGCCTCGCTCAGCTGGACCACCCAGCCCGGCGACTGCCCGTCCTTGGGGATGCCCTTCGTCGCCAACGCGACGCTCTCCCTGGCCTTGGCCCAGACGGCGCCGGGGTTCGAGGAGCAACGCCTGCCGGTGGAGGTCGTCGTCGAGAAACGCCTGGCCGGTGACCCCGGGCCCAACCAGACCTACGGCCCGACCAAAGGGGAGGTCCGCTACACGCCGGGCTTCTTCAACCTCTGGAACCTCCGGCTGGACCAGAAGATCGCCAAGGCCGATGCCGGGGAGACCGCCGTCTACCAGCCGACCATCGACAACTTCTCCAACCACGAGACCCGGTTCAACGTCTCGTTGGCCAGCGCACCCGACGGGGTGGCTGTGGGCATCGAGCCCGAGCAGCTTGTGCTGTCACCCAACCAGACGGGCGGTTTCGAGGTGCGGGTCAGCCTCGACGGCCCGGTCTCCCGGTTCGTCAACGAGGTGGCCGCCGTGGAGATCCAGGTCGACGCGGCCACCACCCACCGGCTGGGCGGCGAGGAGGCCACCAGTCGGCTGAGCATGCTCACCCAGTTCCGACGGATCCCCGGCGACGACATCCCCGCCACAGGCTCGATGCTGACCGCCGGGCTGGCCGCGCTGGTCGCCGTCGGGCTGGCGGTCTGGCGGCGTCGTGGTGAACCCTGACAAGCCTGGACCTGCACGCTGTCACACCCCCCGGTCAGACGAATCCAGCACCCTTATGCTGC
>CAYXGD010000021.1:0-18279 GCA_964464425.1 uncultured Thermoplasmatales archaeon | reverse complement strand
ATCACCCGCGATCACCTGGACAGCGGCAGCGTGGCCAGCCCCAACCGCGAGACCGAAGGGATGAAGGACGGCTCGGATGCCATCGCCGATTGGCCGCTGCTCAACGCCTTGCTCAACACCAGCGCTGGGGCCGACATGGTCGCCATCCACAACGGCGGCGGGGTCGGCATCGGTCTCTCCACCCACGCCGGCATGATGGTCGTGGCCGACGGGACAGAGGCCGCCGCCGAGCGGATCTCCCGCGTGTTCATCACCGACCCAGGTCTCGGCGTGCTCCGCCACGCCGATGCCGGCTACCAGACCGCAGAGGACGTGGCGCGCAAGGCCGACGAGATGACGTGGTGGGACCCCTCCTAGCCCGGGCTGAGCCGAAACGCCCATCCGTGGGTTCCGCATGGCTGGGCCCGTGACCTGCCCCGACGATCCCGGCGACCCCATGGACGGGAAGACGGTCCTCGTGACCGGCGCCAACAGCGGCATCGGGTTGGAAACAGCACGGGTCCTGGCCGCCAAGGGTGCCCGGGTCCTGTTGCATGGACGCTCCCGGGAGAAGGTCGAGGCGGCCCAGGTCGACATCGCGGAGACCACCGGGAACCAGGCTCTCGGCATCGTCCTAGCCGATCTGGCCGACCAAGACCAGGTCCGCCACGCCGCCAAGCAGGTCCACGGCCTGACCGACCGGTTGGATGCCCTGATCAACAACGCCGGTGCCGTGCTCCGGGAACGCCGGTTCACCCCCGAGGGCAACGAGGCCCAGTTCGCCGTCAACCACCTGGCCCCGTTCCTGCTCACCCACGAGCTCCTGGACCTCCTCGAGACCACCGGACGGGAGCACGGCAAGGCCCGGATCGTCAACGTCGCCAGCGAGGCCCACTGGAACGTCAAGCGGGAGCCCGACGAGCTTCAGAGCTTGGAAGGTCGTTACAAGAGCTTCCCGGTCTACAGCCAGACCAAGCTCTACAACATCCTGTTCACCCGGGAGCTCGATCGCCGGCTCGACGCCGACACGGTGACCGTGAACTGCCTACACCCCGGGGTGATCGGCTCGCGCTTCGGCAGCGACGGGCCCTGGTACGTCCGCGCGTTCATGGCGGTCGCCCGGCCCATGCTCACCAGCCCCAAGGACGGCGCCAAGACCAGCGTCTACCTGGCCGCGAGCTCCGAGGCGACCCTGGCCAGCGGCCGGTACTTCAAGGACTGCCGGGCCACCACGCCCTCGAAACTGGCTCGGGACGATGACCTGGCCCGCCGGCTCTGGGAGGAGAGCGAGGCGCTGACCGGGGCGACCGACTGGCCGGAGACCGCACGGGGCCAGGGGGCCGAGACGGCAGCCTGAGGGAGCCACTGAGGGGCTGGGATCCACGCCCGCCCCCGGCATGGGAGGTTCTCTGTGCCACAGCCGGGGCTGGTGACGCAGGCTGATCGGCTGGGCGACCGAGAGCACGCCATCGTCGAGGACCCCGGGGACCCCCAGCGGGGCATCCTGATCACCGTGCCCGCCCTGCGGAGGGTCATGCTGGCAGCCGCCGCGGTGACGGTCTGGTAAGGACCCGAACGCCTTTCCCCCCGGGAGCCGGGTACGCCCGCACATGCCGGCGAGGTCCAAGCGGCTAGCGAAGCCGGGAGGTGAGGCGGTCTGGCCCGTGTGAACGCCGGGAAGGTCTTCGCTTTCCTCGGGCTGACGTTCGCGATCTCATGGACCACCGCCCTCGTCTTCCATCTCCTGGGCGCCGACCTCAGCTCGATCCAGGGCACCCTGCTTCTCGTCGCCTTCTTCATGTGGGCACCGGCCCTCTCGGCCCTGGCCGTCCAACGATGGTCCGGCCAGCCGATCCGCGCCAGCCTGGGCCTTGCCCGGGGCCGGCTGCGCTGGTCGGCTGTGGCTTGGTTGGCACCTGTGGCCTTGCTCGGGCTCACGATCCTGGTGGGCCTTGCGTTCCCCGATGTTTCGTTCACCACCGACCATCGCGCCTTCCTGGAGGATCTCGGGCTCCCCGAGGAGGACATCGACGCGTCCATGGCCCTCCTCGAGGGCCTGCCTGTCCCGCCCATCGTCCTCTTCATCGCCCAGGGCCTGGTCGCCGGCCTGACGATCAACGCCTTGGCAGCCCTGGGCGAGGAGGCGGGCTGGCGTGGCTTGCTCCTCACCGAACTGGCTCCGCTGGGGTTCTGGCGGGTCTCGGCCATCACCGGTGTCGTGTGGGGGATCTGGCATGCTCCCATCATCCTGCAAGGCCACAACTTCCCTCAAGCGCCCGCCGCCGGGGTGGCCATGATGACGGCTTGGACCCTGGCGGGCTCACCCATCTTCACCTACCTGACCGTCCGTGCCCGGTCCGTGATGGCGCCAACCCTGTTCCACGGGACGTTCAATGCGCTGGGGTTCCTCTCGGTCGTCTACCTCGACGGTGCCGGCAACCTGTGGATCGCCCCTGTCGGTGCTGCAGGGATCGGAGCAGCGATCATCGGCCTCGGTCTGTGCGTTGCCCACGACCGGTGGGTCGCAGGCGAGGCCGTCACCGACGGTCGGTCCCTGGCCCCCTGGAGCCCCCCGGAAGGGAACGACCCTACCGCCGATCGTCCGTCGGCGGGTCGCTCGGGGGGATGAAGAAGATGAACCAGAACGCCCACACCAGCCAGCTCGCCCAGATCCACTCGCCGTCCATGAGCCCCGGGATCGCGTAGAACGCGAAGAGGCCGAAGAACCCGAGCAACCAGTCCTTCTCCATGATCCGCTTGCGCCGCATCCCGCCCCGATCCGTCCCTGGCCCCAAGAAGCCTGTGGACCCTTCGGTCCAGCCGAGCCACGGAGGTGTCCAGGGTCGGGCCCGACACGCCGGACTGACGGGAACGCGGGAGGGCCCCAGTGGTCCGGGCAGGATCCACGGGGAGCGTGTCCGGGCGGTGCTACCCAGGGCTGGTGGCGGAATCGAGGGGGGGGGGTCACCGATGACGCGGCCCTCGGTATCGAGGCCGGGGACCGGCCGCGGCCGATGAGTCTCATGCCCCGATGAACGACAGGACCTCGTAGAGGAGGAACGCTGGCCAGAGGAAGGCCTTCAGGAACCCCAGCATGCCTGCTCCGAACGAGCTGGCTGCCTTGATGTAGTAGACGGCTGCCCCGATGAACGCCAGTCCGTAGGCGCCACCGGCCACACCGTTGGCCTGGCCCGCGTTGCTTCCCGTCCGCCGCTGATCTTCCGGCATGGCTCTCGACCGACCCTGACGAGGGGGCCCTAGCCCAAGGGTCCTGCGGTCCCATCCCCCGTCGGGGACGCTGGCAGCCCGACCCGACACCTTTTCCCCGACGTGCCGCTTGCCCCGCCCATGCGGTCGACCGGGCACGCCGACACTGTGGTCCTCGACGGCCAACCCCTGACCATCGACGAGATCGTCGCCGTCGCCCGGCGCGGTGCCGAGGTCCAGCTCGATGAGGCGGCACTGCCGGCCATCCAAGCGTCCCGGGCCCACGTCGAGGCGTTGGTCGACGCCGACCGGGTCGTCTACGGGGTCACCACCGGGTTCGGCGAGCTCGAGAACGTGAGCATCGAGCACGATCAGGTCGAGGAGCTCCAGGGCAACCTGCTGGCCAGCCACGCCTGCGGGCACGGCGACCTGCTGCCCGAGGACATCGTGCGAGCCATGATGTTGCTGCGCGCCAACGCCCTGGTCAAAGGCGCCAGCGGGGTCCGGCCGGTCGTCATCGAGCGCCTGATCGAGGCCCTGGCCCACGGGCTCCGGCCGGCCGTGTACGAGAAGGGCAGCGTCGGCAGCAGCGGGGACCTGGTCCCGCTGGCCCACATGGCCCGCTGCCTGACCGGGGCTGGCCAGGCCGTCGTCGACGGCCAGGTCCGTCCCGCTGACGAGGTGCTGGCCGCCACGGGTCTCGACCCGTTGACCCTGAAGGCCAAGGAGGGGCTGGCCTTGATCAACGGGACCCAGCTCCAGGCCGCCATCGGCGCCTTGCTCGTCCACGACGCTCGGGAGCTGATCGCCACCGCGTGCGTCGTCGGCGCCATGAGCGTCGAAGGCCTACGAGCCAGCCGGTGGCCCTTCGATCGGCGTTTGGTGGACCTGCGCCCCCACCAGGGAGCCGTCCGGGTGGCCCAAGCCCTCGAGGCGCTCCTCGTCGACAGCGAGATCATGAAGAGCCACGAGACCTGTGACAAGGTCCAGGACCCCTACAGCTTCCGGTGCATGCCCCAGGTCCACGGGGCCGTCCTCGATGCGGTCGACCACCTGGCCGGCATCGTCGAGCTCGAGACCGGCAGCGCGACCGACAACCCGTTGATCTTCCCTGACGACGACCTGGTGATCAGCGGCGGGAACTTCCACGGTGAAGCCCTGGGTCTGCCGCTGTCGTACGTGACCACGGCCTTGGCCAAGCTGGGTGCTGCCAGCGAACGCCGGACGGCGCACCTCCTGATGGGCCACGATCCCCACCTCCCCCCGTTCCTGACCCCCGAGGGCGGGTTGAACTCGGGCCTGATGATCCCCCAGTACCTGGCCGCCAGCCTCGTCAACGAGAACAAGGCCCTGGCCCACCCGGTGGTCGCCGATACGGTGCCGACCAGCGGCAACCAAGAGGACGTCAACGCCATGGGCGCCACCCAGGCTCTCCACGCCCGCCGGGTCCTGGACAACCTCGCCCACATCCTGGCCATCGAAGCCCTGACCGCCGCCCAAGCCATCGACTTCCACCGTCCGCTGGTCGCCGGTCGAGGCGCCCAAGCCGCCTTCGAACGCCTCCGCGAGGCGGTCGACCGGCTCGAGCAGGACCGTGAGCTCAAGCCCGAGATCGACAAGGTCCGCGAGCTGGTCGACGGTGGCGACCTGTTGGCGGCCGCCCGGGAGGCCTGCGGCGACCTGCTGCTCGGCTGACCTCTCGGACCGCAGGTTCTTGGACCGAGCCCCCCTGCCGCGTCCATGGACGGCCTGGAGGGTCGGGTCGCCGTCGTCACCGGCGCCAGCCGGGGTCTCGGCAAGGGCATCGCTCACGAGCTCGGGGTCGCTGGAGCTACCGTCTACCTGACGGGCCGCACCCGCCGGGGTGAGACAGGGGCCGACGGGACACGTGGCACCATCGACGCTACCGCTGACCTCGTCACCGAGGCCGGTGGACGAGGGATCCCGGTGGAGGTCGACCACACCGACGACGCCCAGGTCGCCGCCTTGGCAGAGCTCATCGCCGAGGAGCAGGGCCGCCTGGACCTCCTCGTCAACAACGTCTGGGCCGGGTACGAGGGCTACGATCCAGCTGACTGGGAGGTGCCCTTCTGGGAGGAACCGGTCTCATGGTGGGACTCGATGATGGACCCTGGCGTGCGCGGGCACTACACCGCTGCCCAGGCCATGCTGCCGCTCCTGCTCGAGGCTGACCAGGCCCTGATCGTGGGGATCTCGGCCGGGGACGAGGGGAAGTACCTCGGCGACGTCGTCTACGATGTGGCCAAACATGCCCAGCAACGTCTGGCCTTCGCGATGGCTCAGGCCCTCGAGGGCCACGGCGTGGCCAGCCTGGCCGTCGTCTCCGGGTTCGCAAGGACCGAGCGCGTGCTCGACGCCTACGAGCTGCCGGATGACGGTGAGGCCTGGCGGGAGGTCGAGGATCTGGCCGAGACCCACTCGCCCCGGTTCGTCGGTCGGGCCGTGGTCGCCCTGGCCCGTGATCCCGACATCATGGCCCGGAGCGGTGGCACCTACAAGGTCGGCCAGCTCGGCCTCGACCTGGGCTTCACCGACATCGACGGGCGCCAGCCCGAGCCGTGGGCGCTGCCCGACGAGCCCCCTGACCGTTCGACCTCCGTGACAGAGGCCTCATGAGGTCCCTGGCACCACGTTAGGGCAGGCATGTCCTCAAGGGGGCTTCCCAGCCACTGGCCCTTGGTCGTCGTCGCCTTGCTCTTGACCAGCGCTGCCGCTGTCGCGGTCACCCGGCCCGAGCTCCCGGCCCCTCGGGACGCCGGTCTGCCTGGGACCGGGGACGGCGACGGTGATCCCGCCCAGCCCGGCCCCGGTGCCAGCGAGCCCGAGGCCACCGCGACCGGGAGCCAGAGCCCTGGCTGGTTCCCGCCACCCGGCCACCCACCGACCACCGGGCCAGGTCCAGCCCCGGCGCACCAAGGCAACCCCTCTGAGAGCACTGAAGGGGACAAGCCGTCCAACGGCTCCCGGGACGCTGGGCCGAAGGGCCCGCGATCCGATGGTCCCGGTCCCCAGCAGGTCCCCGCCCCGGCCATGCGGTTCGGTATGGGCCTGTGGCACCTCGATATGCAGCGGGAGCATGGCATCGACCCCGAGTTCGGGCAGACCTGGGCCGGGGCCTGGAACCTCTACCAGGGTTGGGGGCCGATCGACCGTCACCTGGACAAGGCCCGCGAGGAGAACATCACGCCGGTGATCCAGGTCTTCTACTGGGGCAACGACATCTCGAAGAGCTGCCTGCGGCACGGCTGCGACGGCCGGGGCGGCATGCACCTCTCCCAGGCCGGGTGGGCCCAGCTCATCGACGAGCTCGGCCAGCGCCTGGACCAGAAGATGGATGGACGCGAGGTCGTGGTGGTGCTGGAGCCCGAGTTCAACAAGGGCCACGTCGCCACGTACGAGCCGCTGGATCAGATGCTGGCCGAGCGGGCCGACCAGATGCATCAGGTCTACCCCAACGCGACCGTGGCCCTGGGTCTGGGCGGCTGGGCGCCCCAGTTCTGGGACACATGGGATCGGGCCATGGACGCCTCAGACGCCATCAGCCTGCAACTGATGCGCGGGGCCACGCGCGACAGCCGCAGTACCTACCTGAGCGCCCCGGCCACGCTGGTCGACCACGCAGAGACGGCCCACGAGCTCTCCGGCAAGCCGGTGATGGTCACCGACATCGCGCTTGCGACCTGGCCCGAGCCAGAGTACCGCGACGAGCAGGCCCAGGTCATCGAGGGCCTGTTCGACAACATGTCCGAGCTCAAGGCGGCCGGCGTCGAGGCCCTGATCTACCGGGCCATCGTCGACGAACCCACGGCCACGACGGCCGAGTACTACGGCCAAGCCGAGACGACCTGGGGCTTGGTGGACGAGAGCGGCGCGGCCAAACCGGCCCTGGACGTCTGGGTCCAAGGCATCGAGGAGGAACGCCGCGAGCCCGCCAAGCGGCCAGTCGGTTGACTCGGACCGGTTCAGGGCTCCAGGTACCGGCGCAGCTGACGCATCCTGGCGACCAGGTCGCCGTCGACCGTCCAGAGATCCCCATCCTCGACCACGTACCCTTGGCCAGCGTGGTCGGCTGTGAACACGCCCACGTCCGGCTGCTCGGGATCGGATGGGCGATGGCCGGTCAGGTGGACGGTCAGATCGATCGTCGGAAGCCCGACCGGACGTTCGACGGCCGCGAAGGCGGCCGGCATCCAAGCGTCGGCCAGGAACACGATCAGCGGATCCTCCCAGGGGGTGGGATCGGCCGGCCGCATCCAGACCCGCATCTCGGGCTCGTCGGCCCCGGACAGGGGGAAGGTGCCCCCGACGATCCGGTAGCCGACGTGCTGGGTGAACGCCGGCGGGGTCAGCGGGCCGTCCTGGGGCAACGCCATGCCCTCCTGCCAGCCCGTGACCTCGGGGGCCTCCAGGGCTGAGAGCTCGAGCCCGTCCCGAGCCGAGCCGAAGGTCCCTTGCGCGGTGGCCGTGACCCGTCCGTCCTGGGCCATCGCGGCGCTCGCGGTGGCCACCGTCCGACCGGTGTGGTCGGCGCCCGCCGTCACGGTCGCCCGACCAGGATCGGCACCCCGCAGGAAGCGCACCGTGATGCTCCGCAGCGGCCGGTCCTGCTCGACCGCCTGGGCCATGGCACGGGCCAAGATCGCGGCCACGTAGCCCCCGTTGGGACCCTGCTCGACCCACCACGTCTTCTCCAAGGTGGCCCGCCAGGTGCCATCGGGCCCACGTTCGAGGCTCGTCTCCCGCTGGAACGTGCTCTCCCGCGTCACAAGAGGTGAACGCCGGGAAGGTAGATGGCTTGCGGTCCTGCGTGCCGATGAGGTTCGACCCCTGTTCCCCTTCGGACGAGCGTTCTTCTACCGCCGCCCCCCAGAAGGTAGCAAGCACCATGCCCGCGCCCCTAGAGGTCCTCAGGACCCCCGGACCACAGACGATCATCCAGCAGGATGACGCCGAGCGGATGGTAGCCTGGGGTGTCGTGGGCCTCCCGTTCGACACGGGGCACGTCCTGGCTCTCCGCGTCGTCCCCTGGAGCTCGTTGGGTCACCCCTACCGGTCGGTTTGGCATCGCGACCCGGCCGGCCACTGGCGCATGTGGGCCGACGTCGAGCCCCCTCTGGCATGCCCCCGGTACTTCGGGCGCGCGCTCATCGACGCCCGACAGGCCGAGATCCGCGTGACGTGGCTGGATCCATGGGAGCTGCTCGTGCAGGTCGACGACGGCGACCGGCTCGAGTGGCACGTCAGGATGGCTGAGACCCGAGCCACTCGATGGGCCACCTGGCTGGCCCAGCGCATCCCGGAGCGCTGGTGGGACAGACCACGGTTGACCGATCTGGTCGGTCGGGTCGCTGGCCGGATGCTGGGCACCGGACGCCTGGCCTTGCAGGGCGAGGCACCCAACGGCCAGCGGTTCGAGATGCGGCCCTCTCACGTCTGGCTGATCCCCGAGAGCGCTGCCACCGTGGACGGGCTGGCCCTGGGACCACCCGGGCCCGTCGACCCCCAGAGCCGCCTGGGCGACCTGCGGATGCCCCAGCGAGGCCTGTTCGCCATCGGGCAGGCCAGCTACGAGGCCTTCGATCCCGAGCGCCACACCGACAAGACCGTCGGGATGGTCCCCTCGGTCCTCCTCGATCCCTCCTCCCCAGCGCAGGACCGTCGGCTCAGACGACCCGCTGGCCGTCCTTGATCACGTAGCGGACAGGGTCGGCGCCGAACCGGTACCCCAGCCAGGTGTGGCTCGGCACGTCGAGCACCACCGCGTCCCCGACCAACCCCTCGGTCAGCCGCCCCCGATCCTCCAACCCCAGGCTCCAGGCGCTGTTGGCCGTGGCCGCCACCAGGGCCTGGCTGGGCGTCATCCGCATGCCGTGCACCGCCAGGAACAGGGTGAACACCATGCCCTCGGTCCACGCGTTCGGGTTCAGATCCGAGCCAAGGGCCACCGGGACCCCGGCCTCGATCAAGGCGTGGGCCGGCGCGTAGGGCAGGTCGCTGGTGAACGGGGTCACCGGGCACAAGGTGGCCACGCCCCGCCATTCGTCGGCGGCGGCCTGCCCCAGGCGGGCGACGTCGTCGTCGGTGATCCGGTTGAGATGATCGATGCTCAGGGCATCGAGCTCGAGCCCGATCTCGTAGGCGCCGGTCCGCGCCAGCTCGTCGGCGTGGAGCCGCCGCTCGAGACCGGCCTTGCGTCCAGCCTCGAGGATCCGGCGCCCCTCCTCGACGGTGAAGGCGCCCTCGTCGACGAACGCGTCGGTGAACCGAGCCAGGCCCCGCCCGGCAGCCTCGGGGGTGAGCTCGTCGCAGACCATGGCCACGAAGGCCTCCCGGTCTGCAGCCTCGGGCAGCGCGTGGGCGCCCAGGACGGTGTGGACCAGGTCCACAGGGTGCTCATCCAACCGCTCGAGGGCGCCCAGCAACCCCAGCTCGCCGTCCCGGGTGAGCGCGTAGCCGGTCTTGGCCTCCATGGTCGTCGTCCCCAACGCGAGACACGCGTCCAGGCGGGCCCTGCCACTGTCGACGATCTCGTCCTGGGTGGCCTGCCGGGTCGCCCGCACGGTGCTGTGGATCCCGCCGCCGGCGGCCAGGATCTCCTGGTAGCTAGCGCCCTCTAGCTTCATCACCAGCTCATCGGCCCGGTGCCCCGCCCAGACCAGGTGGGTGTGCGCGTCGACGAAGCCCGGCACGATGGTGCACCCCTCACAGGCCACCGTCTCCCGGGCCTCCCAACCCTCCAACCGCTGGCTGGGGGCCACGGCGACGATCCGGCCATCGCGGAAGGCTACCGCCCCGTCCTCCAGGGTCTCCACAGCTCCCTGGCCGGCGCCCCGGAACGGCGGCTGTCCGACGGGCGTGGCGATCTCGGCGGCGCCGGTGAGGATCAGGTCGGCCTCGGGCACGGGTAAGCTGAAGGCCGTGGGCTGGTTAAGGCGTTCCGTGTTGCTCGAGGCTGTCCCGAACCTGTCGTTGGGCCCGGACGACCCGGCCCTGGACGCCGTCCTCGAGACCCTCGACGACCAAGCCAGCCCCGGCTGGGCCCACCTGGACACGCACACCGACCCCGACCATAACCGCACGGTGATCACCCTGGCAGGGGCCCCGGTCCCGCTCCTGCGCGCTGTCGAGGCCATGGTAGATGCCGCCTACGGAACAGCCGACCTCGACGGGCACGTGGGGGTCCACCCACGCGTGGGGCTGGTCGACGTGGTCCCCTTCGTGGCGCTCCACCAGGCCCGGCCGCGTGACGCCCAACGGGTGGCGCGGCAGGCCGCCGTCCACATCGCCGGCCACGACGTCCCGGTCTACTTCTACGGCGACCTCGTCCCGCCGCCGGGCCAGGCGCGGCTGGCCAAGCTGCGCGCACGGCTCCGGGGCCCGTTCCACGCCGAAGGCCCTCTCGACCCCCTCCCGGACCTCGGTCCAGCCCGGATCCATCCCCGGTACGGGGCCGCGTGCGTCGGCGCGCGGGCGCCGCTCATCGCCTACAACCTCGTGCTCGCGACGACCGACAAGGCCTTGGGCGACCGGATCGCCCAAGCCATCCGGGAGAAGGACGGCGGCCTTCACGGGCTCCAAGCCCTGGCGTTCCCGCTCGAGCACGAAGGGGGCCGCATCCAGGTCAGCTGCAACATCACCGACGTGGACGCGCTCACACCGGCCGCGGTCTTCGCCAGGGTCCGGGGCCTAGCCAGGGAACACGGCACCGAGGTGGTCACCGGAGAGCTCGTGGGTCTGGCCCCCGAGGGAGCCCTGCCGGAGGACCCCGCCGAGATGGGGCTCGACCACCAGCCCGCCAGCATCGAGGACCGGCTGGCCAAGGAAGGGCTCCCGACGGCCACCCGGCCGAGGGACACATCAGCCGGTGTGCCACAGGATTGAAGTAGCCCCCGGTCCACGCGTGGCCTGGTGCCTATGTCGACCGGCCGCAAGTTCCTCATGTTCATCGCGTGCCTGGCGATCGTGGCCTCCGTCCCCGCCGGCTCCCTGGCCCAAGGCAGCAGTGGGAGCGGGTCCGGTGGGGGCAGCGACACTGTGACCTTCTACGGCCACGTCTTCGGCCACGGCATGGCTGCTCCCATGCCGTCGAACACCGAAGCCCCGATCGGCGAGAACAACTACGGGCTCGGGTTCATCGCCGAGTGCGGTCCATCCGGGACCCCCGGTGGTCAAAGCTGCGAGGAGGACACCGGCAAGCGCCTGGCGCTCTTCTCGACGCCCGGGTTCGTGGATGTTGAGGGACCCTCCGAGTGGTCCAACGCAGGCGGCTACTCCCTGCTCCACAACGAGCGCGGGCAGACCCAGGACGTCAAGCTCGACAAGGGCAAGAACATCGAGGCCACCATCTTCATGACCGCCGACTTCCACGGGTGGCCGGTGAGCACCGTCAACGGCGAGGGCACCCTGTGCGCCTACCCCCACCCGGAGGACGTGCCGTGCGTCTACCCGTACTGGGGCTGGGACGTCGGCACCCATCCGAACGCCGTGGTGGAAGCGACCCTCTACCACGCCCAGTTGGGCGAGCGAGGCGCCAACGCCAGCGACGCGCCGCCGATCCAGGAAGCGGTGGCCGACGCCGAGGTCGTCGCCCAAGGCAAGTGGTCGGGAGAGATGGTGAACGGGTTGCCCGGCACCCCGACGGCCAACGAGATCACCGTCGACCTGGGGACCCCCCAGATCGACACCATCCCCAAGGAGAACGACTGGTTCATCGTCTACCACTGGTACCAGGAGGCCGGCGGGAACCAGTACGGGACCCACACCTGGCGCCTGTACGCCGGCGAGTTCTTCCCGCCCAGCTACACGCTCCCGGTCGAGAACGCCTTCACGGTGGAGCGCGTCGCCCCCACCTTCGCTCACGGCCAGCTGGCCATCATCGGGGTCATGAACACCCCCTGGGGCAGCTACGACATCAAGCCCGGTTCCGTGGATCTGACCATCGACGGGCCCAACGGTGAGATCACGCCCCAGAAGATCGATCGCCGCGGCTCGTTCAGCGTCGCCCACGGTGGCCACTACCAACCGATCAACTTCACCTGGATCTGGGACTACCAGGCCCAGGACCTCCCGGTCGGTGAGTACACGGTGACCGTGGCCGCGTCGAACTTCCAAGGCAGCGCCGCGGGAGCCTGCACCGCCACGTTCACCCTGGCCGACCGCAACGGCGAGATCGTGGCCGGCAAGGTCGATCCCGGCGCCTGCGGTGCCCAGACGCTCACCGAGGAACGAGCGCAGCAGCTCGAACAAGGCGCGGCCGAGGAAGCCGGCGGGTAGCCGACGCGCGCCCGGGCGGCGGCCCGACGCCCAACGCCCGGCAGCGGGGGTGCCCGTCGTCCCTCGTTCCGAGACAGCTCCGAGAACGCCCTTGTAGCCCTAGCGGGTTGAAAGCGTGATCCGCACTCCTCCATCACGCGACGACGGCCGGTCGACCAAGACGTCCCCGGTAAGGCTTTTATCCCTCCGGGGCACCTTCCAGGCCATGCTCACGCGAGGCACGCTCCTCCTCGCCGTGGCCTTGCTCATGGTCCCGGCGACCGCCATGGCCCAAGGCGGCGACCAAGGCACGGCCGAGACCGATCGCGTGACGTTCTACGGCCACGTTTTCGGCCACACCATCGGCGCCCCGATGCCCTCGAACACCGAGGCCCCGATCGGGGAGAACCTCTACGGGATCGGCAGCGGTGGCGACTGCGAGTCGGTGACGCCGGTCAACGACGACTGCCGGGAGGCCGGCTTCAACCAGCTCGCCTTGTTCTCCACGCCCGGGTTCGTGGACGTCAAGGATCGGGCCGAGTGGCAACGGGAGGGCACCTACGCCCAGCTCCACAACGAGCGTGGGCAGACCAAGGACATCCTCCTCGACACGAGCCAGAACGTGGAAGCCACCGTCTACATCACGATGGACACGCACGGCTGGTTCGTCGGCACCGGCGAGACCAACTGCCTCCATCCCCACCCGGAGGACGTCCCGTGCGTCTACCCGTACTGGGGCTGGGACCCGGGCGTCGCCGAGAACGTGGTCGTCGATGCCACCCTGTACAAGGCCCAGCTCGGGGAGCACGGCGCCAACGCCAGCGACGCCCCGCCGATCGAGGCGGCCATCCAGGAGGCCGACGTGATCGCGAAGGGTCAGTGGGGTCCCGGCCAGGTCATGCAAGGCTTGCCCGGCACACCGCAGGTCAACGCCTTCACCATCGACCTGGGCCCGCCCCAGATCGATGAGATCCCCAAGGAGGAGGACTTCTTCCTGGTTTACACCGTCTACCAGGAGGCCGGGGGCCAGAACTTCCAGATCGACAGCGACGTGCGCTGGTGGTCGGGCGAGTTCTTCCCGCCGACCTACACGCTGCCGGTCAAGAACGCCTTCGGTGTCGAGCGCGTGGTCCCGAACTTCGCGCACGGCAAGATGGCCATCGTCGGCGTCATGAACACGCCCTGGGGAAGCTACGACATCGACCCCAACAGCGTCGATCTCACCATCGAAGGCCCCAACGGCGAGATCACCCCCGAGCACATCTCACGCTTCGGTGACTTCAGCGTGGCCCACGGCGGTCACTACCTACCGATCAACATCACCTGGATCTGGGACTACCAACGCGAACGCGTCGCCCCAGGCCAGTACACCATCACCCTGGAAGCCCAGAACTTCCAGGGGTCAGCCTCCGGCGCGTGCACGGCGACGTTCAACCTGAGGGCAGGTCAGAGCGATCGCCTCGCGCCGGGGAACGTCGAGGCGGGCGTCTGCGGGCTGCAATCGGCCTCTGAAGCGTTCGTCGACCAGGTGACCCAGGACGCCAGCCAGGAGGGAGGATCATGACACACACGAGAACCGGTCAGGAGGTCTGCCACAAAGTTGAAAAGGGGACCGAGAGCACGTTGGAGGTGGTCTGACCATGTCCGCCCGCTGGATCGCTGTCATCTCGGCTCTCGCTTTGACCCTCAGCGCCGTCCCCCTCGTCGGCGCGCAGAGCGGTGGGAACGGTGGTGAGACCGACCGCGTGACCTTCTACGGCCACGTGTTCGGCCACCGGTACGCAGAGCCCATGCCTTCGAACACGGAGGCCCCGATCGGTGAGAACAACTACGGCTTCGGCTCCTACCACTGGTGCACCGACCAGGCCGAGGCCATCGGGCTCCCGCCGACCACCGTCAACCAGAAGGGGTGCACGGACTCCGGGGAGAACACCCTGGTGCTCTTCAGCACGCCTGGGTTCGTCGATGTCCAAGACCGCTCCCAGTGGCAGTCTGAGGGGACCTACTCCCTGCTCCACAACGAGCGCGGTCAGACCAAGGACATCCTGCTCGACAAGAGCCAGAGCATCGAAGCAGACATCTTCCTCACCGTCGACTTCCACGGCTGGGCCGCCGGCGGCGGCGAGACCAGCTGCGTCGGCGTCCACCCCGAGGACGTGCCCTGCGTCTACCCGTACTGGGGTTGGGACGTCGGCACGCAACCGAACTTCGTCGTCGAGGCCACCATGTACAAGGCCCAGCTCGGCGACCATGGCGCCAACGCCAGCGACGCCCCGCCGGTCGCTGAGGCGATCGAATCCGGCGAAGCAGAGGTCGTGGCCCAAGGTCAGTGGGGTCCCGAGCAGTCGACCGTCGGGATCCCTGGCGCGCCCGCTGTCCAGCAGTTCACCATCGATCTGGGTCCGCCCCAGGTCGACAAGATCGACAAGAACGAGGACTTCTTCATCGTTTACCGGTACTACTCGGAGACCCCCGCCGGGAGCGCGGGGGTCCACACGTGGCGCCTCTGGTCCGGCGAGTTCTTCCCGCCGACCTACACGCTGCCGGTCAAGAACGCCTTCGACGTCGAGCGTGTGGTCCCGAACTTCGCGCACGGCAAGATGGCGATCGTCGGCGTCATGAACACGCCCTGGGGCAGCTACGACATCGACCCCAGCAGCGTCGATCTCACCATCGAAGGCCCCAACGGCGAGGTCAACCCCAGCCACCTCTCCCGGTTCGGGTCCTTCAGCGTGGCCCACGGCGGTCACTACCTACCGATCAACATCACCTGGATCTGGGACTACAACCAGGAGGGGCTGCAACCAGGTGACTACACGATCAGCCTGTCAGCCTCCAACTACCAGAACTCGGCCTCGAGCACGTGCGAGGCCACCTTCACCCTGCGATCAGGGACCGGTGGCCAGCTCGTGCCTGGCGGCTCCGAGGAGGGCGTCTGCGGGTTGCAGTCGGCCTCCGACGAGTTCGTCGATGAGGTCACCGACGGCGCAAGCGACCAAGGAGGGAGCTAACCATGAACGGTCTACGCACCGCCGCCCTGCTGATGGCATGCCTGGTCACCACGACCGGTTGCCTCGGCTTGTTCGGCGACGATGAGGAGACTGAGGACGCCAACGCCACCTCGCTGCAAGAGCAGGTCGGCGAGCAAGCTGCTCAGGAGATCGAGCAGCGCACAACCAACCAGTTCCGGAACTACACGGTCGCCGGCCAGGACGCCCGGGCCGACAGCCTGCTGTGGCTGAACGGGACCGTCAGCGGCCAAGAAGCGGCCGCCTCCCAGGAGGACCGCAACGACCGGTCCGGGACCAACTACAACACGGAGATCATCGCCCAGGATATCTCCGAACAGCTCCCCCCCGGCCAACCGGCGGTCATCAAGGCCAAGCTGTACTACTTCGCTGGCCCGGGTCGCTCGGCTGACCTCGACGTCTACATGAACGTCCCCGGTACCCAGACCGAGTGGGCCGGCGACGACTGCGACGAGTTCAGCTGGAAGGTCTGCGTCCAAGAGGTGACCACCAGCACCGTCGGCGTCGACGGTGAGCCGGCCGAGGTCGGCGTCCAGGTCAGCAACGGCCGGGCCCTGGTCGAGGATCTGGAGTACTTCCTCCGGGTCGAGATCGCCTACGAGAAGGACGTCATCACCCCGTACGTCCCCTACGCGGTCCAGGTGCCAGCCAACGCCACCGGTCTGGTCATCACCAGCCAGAAGGCCGGTGGTGGCGAGCACATCCAGGCCGAGCTGCTCCTGGTCGGTCCCGACGACGAGCTCGTCAGCCACTTGACCTACAACGACATCGCGATCCCCACCGAGTCCAAGCTGATCCCGGTCGAGCAGCCTGGCGAGTACGTGATCTACATCCACGAGATCAAGGGCGGCTTCCTCGGCCTCGAGGCCGACGTCCCGGTCCCACAGGACCAACGGGAGGTCCGTCCGCTCGAACGCGTCTCGGAGTCCGTGCAGGACGGTTCAGCGCCGGCCCCCGGTAAGAGCCAAGCCTGCCCGGCCGACCTCACCTGCGGGCCCAGCTCGGCAGGCGGCTCGGCCACCTTCAGCGCCGAGGGGACCTTCCCCCTGGAGATCACCGGCTGGATCGGGCAGGACGGTACCCAGCAGGCGTACCTGAACGCCGAGATCCGGATCAGCTCCAGCAACGGCGAGGTCTTCCGCGCCAACGAGTGGGTGAAGTACGAGGACGAGCGCGGCACGATCGGCATGACCCGCTCGGAGCTGAACACCAACGCGACGTTCGAGAACCTGGCCAAGGGCGAGTACACCGTCGACTACGTGATCGACGGGACAGGGAACGTCGGGCACACCCTCGTGACCTACAAGCGGTGATACCATGAACGGCTCCACACGAACCCTCGTCGTCCTCGCCCTGACCGCCGCCCTGACCCTGACCGGCTGCCTCGACAGCATCAGCGATGGGGAGGGCGGGATCCTGGGCAGCCAGAGCGCTGACACCGAGGAGAACCTGACGATCAGCCTGACCGCGGAGAACGTGCCTGACGACGCTGCCCACCTGGGCCTCGTCTTCAAGGACGTGTACGTCCACGACGCGGCCAACGCCAGCGGCCAGGGCTACTTCGAGCTCGGCTTGAAGGCCAACCACGCCGATCTCGTCACCAGCAACGGCTCGGCCACCGTCCAGGCCGCCGGCGGCAGCGTGCCGGCCGGCACCTACGACCAGGTCCGCCTGCAGCTGCGTGACATCGACGCGGGTAGCAGCGGCCACGAGCACGGCCCCGACGGCAACGCGTCCGACGAGGGCCACGCTCACGGCGGCGCCTCGGACGAGCACGCCCACGACGGCAACGCCTCCGACGAGGGCCACGACGATGGCCACGCCCACGACGACGGCGGCCACGCCCACGATGGCAGCTCTGGCGAGGCCAAGGCCGAGATCCCCACCGACATCCCGATCAACGTGACCTTCGAGGTCACCGACGAGGACGCCACCGATGTCAACCTCGTCATCGACGTCGGCGCCTCCCTCGCCAACGGCACCTTCGACCCGGTCATCACCCGGGCTGAGGTCACCGTCGGCGGCGAGACCGAGACCGTCGACGACGTCAGCGTGCTCAGCGCCGAGGAGGCCGGGTCCATCGAGAGCGGCGGGGAAGCCTCCACCGCACCCCCGGTGGCTCGGATCGACCTGTTCGGCCCCGATGGCGCCAAGGTCTACGAGTCCGGTTTCCAGGCCGAGGGTGGCGAGTTCGTCAACTCCAAGGCCAGCGCGTTCGGCGCCAACCAGACCCTCCGGTTCTCCGGGACCGAGAGCGAAGCTGTCGAATCCGGTGCCGAGATCTCGACCTACGCCTGGGACTTCGGCGACGGGACCACAGCCACGGGTGTCAACGTCCAGCACGCCTACCAGCAGTACGGCGCGTTCGAGGCGACCCTCACCGTGACCGACTCGGCCGGCGGCGCCGACGACATCAAGATCCGGCTCGTGGTCTTCCCCCAGGATATCGTCTGGAACACCCAGGTGTACAACTCGAGCTTCGAGGACGGTCCAGGCGACTGGTCCACCGAAAGCAACGGGGAGACCACCTGGGAGCTCGATGCCGAGGGCCCGAACTCGTCGACCGCCTGGCACGTCGGCACCCACACCGCCCACACCTATGGGGTCCCCGGCGTCCAATCGCTGGGGCCCGGGTACAGCTCCGGCGCAGAGGCCATCCTGACCTCGCCAAGCATCGCGATCCCCAGCAACGCGGTCGGAGCAGGCATGTCCTTCCAGATCGGCGGTTACAGCGAATCCTGCTGTGACTTCGTGACCGTCAAGGCGAGCTGGGATGGCGGCAGCGCCAACA
>CAYXGD010000020.1:0-18284 GCA_964464425.1 uncultured Thermoplasmatales archaeon | reverse complement strand
CGCCTGTGGCGACCTTGGACATGGTCGTCCTACCTCGCTGGCGCGAGGCAGGACAGCGGTACGGTGGGGGAACCTCGCTTACGGCGAGGGCGACCCCCAGCCTGGCGGCAGGGGGCCGGGGCACGGTCGCGGGGCTGAGCGATGAGCGGCGACCCGTGGCTGCACGGGAGCTTCGAGCTCGCCTGCGGCGACCTTGGACGTGGTCATCCTACCTCGCTGGCGCCAGGCAGGGCTGCGGCGTGGCCGACGACCCTCCCCCCGGGGCGAGCCGTGCAGCTCAGCCTTCGAGGGTGGCCTCGACGGTGATCTCCAGGGCCGCCAGGGTCTGGGACACCGGGCAGTTCTCCTTGGCGTCTCGGGCGTACTTCTCGAAGGTCTGCTGGTCGATGCCGGGCACGGTGCCCACGGTCACCAGCGCCACCCGTTTGGGCTTGGGCCCGTCGTCGAGGTTGAGGTGGAAGGTGGCCTCGGTCTGGATGCTTTGGGGCTCGTGGCCGTCCTTGGCCAGGATGTTGGCCAGCGCCATGGAGAAGCAACCGGCGTGGGCGGCCGCGATGAGCTCCTCGGGGTTGGTCTGGTCGCCCTCCTCGAAGCGGCTCACGAAGTTGTACGGGATGTTCTCGAGCGCTCCGCTCTCTGTGGATAGCGTGCCCTTCCCGCTCTTCAGGTCGCCGTTCCACACCGCATCGCCTACGCGCTTCTTGGTCGGCATCTTGCTCACCGTGGAGGGCTATCCCCGCCAGCGGCTAAAGGTTGGTGGCTGGCGATGATCGGCTGGGCTCTCAGGCGGCCTCCGCCTCGATGATGCGCTTGAGGTTCCCGACCAGCTCCCGGGTCCCGTTCCGCATCGACCGGCCCAGGACCAGTTTGTCGATCAGCCATCCGAGGGGACCCAGCTTGGGGTCGTAGCTGATGGTGTGCACGTAGTCGGTCCCGTCGCCCTCCGGGGTCATGGTCATCTCGATCCGGACGTGGGCGATCCCGATGTCGCCCTCGTGGACCTCCCGGCGCCCTTCCTCGTAGGCGACGATCTCCCAGTTGCTCTCGCCGCCGGTCCCCTGCTCCCAGTAGCGCGTCCCCACGACACTGCCGTCGTCGGGGCGCTCGATCCGGGTGACCTCCTCGGTGAACGGGATCCACTCCGGGTAGCGGTCGAAGGATTGGAGGAAGGCGTGGATGGCTTCTGGGGAGGCGGAGATGTGGGCCTGCTCGGTGACCGAGGGCATCACGTGTCACCAAGACACCGGCCGTTAAGTAGGCCGCGGAACGCCTCCTGTCCGCCTCTCTGGAGGAAAGGTCGGCTCACAGGTCTGGGGTCAGCGCCGGTCCAGCACCTTCCCACCGATGATGACCTTGTGGACCTCGTTGGTGCCCTCGTAGATGCCGCAGATCTTGGCGTCGCGGAAGTACCGCTCGACGGGGTACTCGTCGCTGTAGCCGTTGCCGCCGTGGATCTGGACGGCCCGCTCGGTCACATCCATGACCATCTCGGCAGCATCCAGCTTGGCCGTGGAGACCTCCAGGCTGTTATCCATGCCTTGATCGGCCATCCAGGCGGCCTTCCAGACGTGGAGCCGGCTGGCTTGGATGTTCTTGTGCATGTAGGCCAGGTGCTCGCGGACGAGCTGGAAGTCCCCGATCGGTCGTCCGAAGGCCTCGCGGCCACCGGCGTAGTCGACAGCGGCCTCGTAGGCGGCTTGGGCGATGCCGACGGCCCCGGCGGCCACCGAGAGGCGCCCCTTCTGGAGGATGGCGTTGGCGATCTCCCAGCCCTGGCCGACCTCACCGATCAGGCGGTCCTCGGGGATCCAGCAACCCTCGAAGATGAGCTCGGCGGTGTGGCTGGCCCGCAGGCCCAGCTTGCCCTTGCCCATCACGGTCCCGGTGGAGAAGCCATCGTCGTCCTTGTGGACGACGAAGCAGGCCAGGTTCTCCTCCTTCTTCTTGGGGTCGAAGGCGCCGGGTTCGCCCACCCGGGCGAAGGCGACGATGTGGTCGGCGCGGTCACCGTCGCTGATCCACATCTTCTTGCCGTTGAGCACGTAGCCGTCGTCCTGGGGGGTGGCCGTGGTCCGCATGGCCTTGGCATCGGAGCCCGAGTGGTGCTCGGTCAGCGCCCAGGCGCCTCGCTTCTCGCCGGTGCAGATGGCCGGCAGGTAGGCTTGCTTCTGCTCCTCGCTGCCGAACATGGCCAGGTTGTTGCCGAAGAGCGAGGTGTTGACGCTGAAGGTGGTCCGCAGGCTCGAGCAGCCCTTGCCGATCTCCTCGGTGAGCATGGCGTAGGTCAGGTTGTCCAGACCGGCACCGCCGTAGGCCTCCGGGATCGGTGCTCCCAGCAGACCGATCTTGCCGGCCTCGCGGACGACATCGTCGGGGATCTCGCCGGCCTCCTCCCAGTCGTCGACGTGGGGGTTGACGTGCTTGTCGACGAACTCGCGGGCCGTCTTGCGGATCATCTCCTGTTCTTGGGTGAGCTCGAAGTCGACCATGGGAGGGGCACCTACCGCTGCCGGGATAGGGTCCTCGTATAAGAAAGGCTGGCGACCCAGCGACCCCCCTCTCAAGAGGGCCGCTCAACCGGGTGCCATCCCCGGTCGTGGAGGCCAAGGGTCGGACCAAGCGTGCTCAGGAGGGTTTCCGAGCCGAGATGACGACGGCCTCGCTGTCGAGGATGATCCGGTCGTCTGCCTGGTTCCACCGGTCCACGTTCTGCCGTGTCTCCCGGAGCACCGCCTGCTGGATGTCTTCATCCTCCTCCTTGAGCGAGTGGCCCACCGGCGTCCCGTTGAGCATGGCTTCCATGAACGATCCGATATCGCGGAACTCGAGCGGGACCCGGATGCGCTTCTCCGCGTCGACCTCCAAACCAACATCCTCGACCATGCTGGCCAACGTGCCCGGTCCACCCAGCTCGTACGGCGTTGGGAGGTAGCCCGTGGCATCCGGCGTGCAGTACATCAGCATGGGGCCAAGGATCGCGTGCAGCGCCGGGGATCGCTCACCGGGCGCTGCCCAAACCGAAGCCGCGAAACGACCCCCGGGCCTGAGGACCCTGGCGATACCCTCCAACGCTGATGCCGGATCCGTGAAGATCTGGAGGCTGGACCGACACGACACAGCGTCGAAGCTCCCGTCCTCGAGGTCCATGTCCTCTGCGTCCATGACCTCGAACCGGACGTTCGAGCAGCCAGCCTGCTTGGCTGCTTGGCGGGCCTGATCGATCATCTCGTCGGCGAGGTCGATGCCGAGCACCGTTCCCTCCGGAGCAACCTCCTTGGCGAGACTGAGGGCCGGCTCGCCTCTGCCGCTCGCCACGTCCAGGATCTGCTCCCCAGGCCGAGGGTCCAGCGTGTCGATCAGGTGATCTGTGAACGGCTCCAGCGCCCGGACCCAGGCGGCGTAAGCGTCGACGCTCTCGTTCCACGTCTCCCGCGTGTACGCCTTGTACTCCTCGGCGGTGTATTCCCACGTCAATCGTATCCCTCCGCGCGCCACCCGGGGCCGGCTGCGGCCGGTGCATGGATGAGCCCGTAACCAACGAGATAGGGCCCCTTGACGCTTCCGTTGCGCACCGGGGAACGGATCGGCTGCACGGCTGCTTCCGGTCCTCGGCCATCGCATGCCTTCCCCTGTGCGGCCGCTCGGATGGCGAGATGAGGCAGCGCTACCCGTCGCATGCCAGCCCGGACATGCGGCTGCTCGGGCAGACCGTGCACGGCCCCATCGAGGTCTGGCACACGGGCAACCCCGGGGCTGCCGGCAGGAAGCGCTTTTCATCCATGGCATGGCTTCCCACGCTGGAGGCTGTTGGATGACAAGACCCCTGCTCCAGGGACGTACCGTAGCCTTGCTTGCAGCTGCCGTCGTGCTTCTCGGACCGCTCAGCGGCCTGGCCAGCGCCGACCACGACGAGGACCCACCACCGTACTCCCCAGAGGAACCGATCGTGCCACCGGACAGCGAGTGGGAGCGGACCGACTGGGGCTACAAGCTCAAGAGCCTGAGCTTCCCCGAAGCCGGCGCTGACCGGCCCGTGGTCCTCATCAAGGAAGGATACGGGGGCGCCGGCGACCCCTCGGCCTACCTCGAGATGCCCGATGGGACCTTGATCGCCCTGAGCTTCGACTTCGACGAGGGGCCCGAGGGCGACTACGTCGAGGTGGAGGCCTCGATCCGCGGGACCGAATGCTCCGGCGGGCAGTTCAACCTCTACGATCGCCGCCACGCCCGGGACAGCTACCAGATCATCGAGTGGCTGGGTACCCAGGACTGGAGCAACGGCAACGTCGGCATGATCGGCTGGTCGTTCAGCGGCCAGACGGCGTTCTGGGCGGCCAGCACGCAACCGCCCCACCTCAAGGCGGTCGCACCCAGCCTGCTCCACGCAGACATCTACCGGGACATCTTCATGCCCGGCGGCGTCGAGAACTACGCCTTCCCTGTCATCTGGTACCTGGAGGGCCCCAACCGCGCACCGCTCGAGTCCCTGGAGAACGGGAACATCCCCAAGGATCCGATCTGCACCCAGAACCAGGCCGACGAGACCGACGCCGGCGAGCCGCCGGTGCTCTTCCGCAAGGCCATCTGGGCGGCCGTGGAGGAGACCGACAACGACTGGTACGCTCAGCACGCCGCGGCCAACTGGGCCGACGAGATCGACGTGCCCTACCTCCAGCAAACCAACTGGCACGACGAGCAAACCGGGCCCCGGTCGGTCGTCCTCTGGAACCACGTCGACCCCGGCCCGGCCACCTACACCGACTGCCAAGGGAACGAGGTCACCGTCGACTCGGCCAAGTGGATCCGCATGGGCAACGGCGACCACGGCCACGGCTCCTACGTGAGCGACATCATGTGGGACTTCTTCGACGTCTGGCTCAAGGGCGAGCCCGACGAGAACTGCCGGCTTGACCACCAGGTCGTCAACTACTTCGAGGCCGGCGGCCACGCTGTCCGGGACCAGGACTTCACCACCACCAAGAGCGGCGACGACTGGCCCTTCGAGGACACCGACTGGACCCGGCTCTACACCCACCCTGATGGGACCCTGGACGATCGAGCCCCCACGAGCGACGAGGGCACCGATGTCTACCTCTCAGGGGTGCCGGCACAGAACAACGCGTTCTACTACAGCTACGACAGCGGCTTCAACCAGGAGCGCCAGGCCCGCGAGCACGACACGCCCACCCGTGTCTCGTACATGACCGACCCCCTGGCCGACGACACGGTCGTCAACGGCCCCATCCTCTTCGACCTGTACGCTAGCCTGGCCGGCGTGGACACCGACTTCTTCGTGTCGGTCAGCGATGTCCATCCGGACGGACAGGTCGAGTACGTCCAACGAGGCCTGCTGAAGGCCAGCCACAACGCCGTGGACCCGCTGCGCTCGTGGTACAACGACGAGGGCGAGATGATCCAGCCCTACCGGCCGCACACCAACCCGAACATGCGGCTCCCCGGTGAGACGGTGCACTACCCGATCGAGGTTTGGCCCACCGGGCACATCTTCCGTGACGGCCACCGGATCCTCGTGGAGGTCCACACCCCTCCGGTCATCGACGGGCTCTGGGGCTACACCGCCACCGAGCACGACCCGACCGCTGTGACGGTCCACCACAGCCCGACCCATCCGACCAGCGTCCTGCTCCCGTTGGTCCAGCCAGACGGTGCGGTCGGGGAGGACCCCGACGGGTGCGGGGTCACCGATGGCTTCCCTTGCGCCCCGGCTGACGCGTTGGGGTTGGACCTCGGGTAGGCCCTCGCGAGAGGCCACGGGTCACGTCCTGGAGCCTGGCCCGTCGCCCCCCCCCCAATCCACGCGCAGCACCGTTCCGCAACCCATATCCCCCGGCGGGGGGCTGGTCGGAAGCGGGGGTCAACATGCAACCGAGCACGCAGCAAGGAGCTGGGGATGATCGGCCGGAGGATCCCGGAGGCAGCGGGGGCAGCTCGCCACCGGGCGGCACCGGGCCGACGGGCAAGGTGATCAGCCCGGGGTTGGTCGTCGTCTTCGGCCTGATCACGCTGGGCATCTACTTCGTGTTCTGGGGCTGGCTGAGGACCCAGGAGGCCGACGCCTACTCCAGCGGCCGTGCCGAGGCTCACGGTCCCTTCCGGACAGGGGTCTTCATCGGTCTCGGCGGCCTGATCCTGGCGATCATCGGATGGATCACAGGCTTCGGCAGCCTCCTGTCGGGGGACCCCGAGGCTGGGTTGGCAGGGTTCGGTGTCGGCATGGCGTTGATCCTCCTGGCCGGGCTCGTCGGCCTGGTCGCCGCCGTGTTCACGTACATCGGCTACTGGCGCCTCTGGCGGTTCGTCGAGGCGCAGGAGCGGGCGCTCGGGTCGATGAACCCGTTGAGCCCCGGGCTGATGCTCGCGCTGCTGCTCATCCCGATCGTCAACTACGTCGGCATGTTCTACGTTCCCTACCGGACCCAGAAGGGCCTCAACGGTATCTGGCGAGGCCGGCGTCCCGGCCAACGTGGCCGGGAGCAGCCGACCGTCGGCTGACCGTCAGAGCAACCGGTCGACCAGCTCGTCGTGGAGCATCACGAGCTCGTCGGCCACCTCTGCCAGATCGACGTACTCGAGGCGGTCCCAGTGCCCAGGCGGCGAGCCACCGATCTCGGGCCCGTCGACCTCGTAGAGGAAGAGCACGTCCCAGTGGTCGTAGCCCGGCGCACGGTTGGAGGGTCCCGCCTCGCTGATGACCGTCGGCCGGCCGAGCTCGGGCAGCGCGTCGACCCCGAGCTGGTCGACCAAGACCCTCTCGGCGGCCGCCGCCGGGTGCTCGCCCACACGCAGATAGGTCGCCGGCAGACGCAGGCCGGCGAAGGCCCGGTCCAGCTTCTCGCCCTCGTAGTAGCGGAGGTTGGGCTGCCACTGCGCCAGCCAACGCTCCCGCTCGCCTTCGGCCATCTGGCCGACCAAGACCTCACCTTGCCGGCGGGCGACCACGAACGCCGACAAGCAGAACCCTCCAGGCGGGTAGCCGAACTCGGTCCCGAAGAGGCCGAAGCCGTGGTCGGCTGGAGGCACCGTCTCGTCCATCACGGGCGCATGGAGGACCCGGGGCAAAGGCCTGGTGGCGCATGGCGCGGGCTGTCACCCCGGAGACCGGGCACGGAACAACCAAGCTGAGGACCACCGGTCTGGGCCAGAGGCTTGGCTCCATGGCGACCCCTTCTCCCCGACGAGGCCTGCTCCCGCTGCTGTTGCTCGCGTCCTTGTTGGCCGTGCCCTTGCCCGCCAGCGGGAGCGATACCGGCGCAGCCCCTGTCATCAAGGTGTCCGGTGCCGAGGCCTGCGAGCCCGTGATCGTGGACCGAGCGCCGCTGGAGACCCGCAGCCACCAGGCCATCACCATCGTCGGCGACGAAGGCCCATCCGGGTTCATCGTGGGCCACGATCCGTTCACCGGGGACCCTGTCTACCGGGAAGGTGCCGGCGTCACGGACGGGACGGGGACGGCCGAGGATCCCTACATCATCGAGGGCTGGCTGATCGAGCAAGCGACCTCAGGCATCACCCTACGCAGCACCGACGCTCACGCGATCATCCGCGGCAACCGGCTGGCCCACCACGCGTCTAGCGCCATCGTCCTGGAGGAGGCCGACAACGTCACCGTCACAGGCAACGTCCTCGAGACCAACGTGGGGGCGGGGGTCAACGTGATCGGGCCCGCCACCGGGATCAGCATCATCGGCAACGCGATGGTCAACACCCTGGATGGTGTCCGCGTGACCGAGGCCCCAGGGGTGAGGGTGGCTGCCAACGCCATCCGCGACAGCCGAGGCCTCGGGGCCTGGATCCGGGCCAGCCCAGGAGCCCTGGTGGAGGGCAACGTGGTCGAGGGCGCCGCCGAGGACGGCATCCACGCCGCCGGCAGCCCGGGGTCGACGGTCGCCTGCAACCGCCTCTCGGGTGGTCAGGCCTTCGCCGTGTACGTCGCCGATGGCTCCAGCGGGTCCCACGTCCAGCGTAACTTCGCCGAGGGCCACCCCAACGGGCTGGCGCTCTCAGCCAGCCACAACGCCTCCCTGATCGACAACCAGGTCCGTGGCCTGGGCCCCGGTTCGACCACCATGAACCTCCTCGTCTACGAGTCGCACGACGCGGTGGTCAGCGGGAACAGCGCCAGCGCGAACGAGTTCGGCCTGCTGCTCCGCCGCGGCCATCGCAACGTTGTCACCGGGAACCTCCTTGAAGCCCACGATTGGGCGATCTTCTGCACCGGGAACGCCGCCGGGTCCACCCCCGACTCGCCGACCGGGGCAGACCGGAACGTCCTCGAGAGGAACCGGTTCAACGACCACCAACGGAGCCTGGTCCTCCGTGAGTGCACCAACACAACCGTCGCGCGGAACGAGATGACCGGCCACGTCTACGATGCCATCGAGGACTTCGAGGGCCGCGACAACCGGTACGTGGCCAACAGGATCGACGGGACCCCCGATGCCGGCATCTTCCTCTGGCGGGAGGGTGGCCACCTCGTGCAGGGGAACGAGATCACCGGGGCCAGGTACGGCATCCAGGTCTACGACGCCGGGGAGGTCCAGGTGGAGACCAACCGTGTCCACAACGCCAGCATCGGTGCGGTCATCGACAGGGCGCCCAGCACGCGCGTGACCGGCAACACGCTCACCGACGACGCCTGGGGGATGTACTTGAGGGCCTCCCCCGGAACCCTCGTGGATCACAACCGGGTCACCAGGAACGACGTGGGGATCGTGATCGCCTCCGAGGCTGCGGCGACGAGGATCACGGCCAACGACGTCCTCGGCCACACGGAGCACGGCCTAGCCAACCTCGACGATCCGCCCGTGGATGCCACGGGCAACTGGTGGGGCTGCAGCGAGGGTCCGGGCAGCGAGGGTTGCGACAGCGTCCACGGGAACGCCACCTTCGACCCCTGGAGGGCCTCGCCGGTCCCAGGCCTCAACACTGCGCCGGCCATCGATCCCATCGACGACCGGACCGTCGTCGAGGGGCAGATGATCACGTTCACGGTCACCGTGCAGGACCCGGATCTCGATCCCATCACGCTGTCCGCTGAGGGTCTACCCAGCGGGGCCACCTTCGATCCGGCCACAGGCGCGTTCGAGTGGACCCCCGGGCCCCAACACCGAGGGGACCACGTCGTGGTGTTCACCGCCAGCGACGGGGACCTGGTGGCCTCTGCGGCGGTGACGCTCACTGTGGTGCAGCAGGAGAGACCCTGCGCCGATGGCTCGGCACCGCCATGCGCCCGATGAAGCGCTAGCCGCTCAGATCTTGCTGGCTTCGATCTCGAAGATGGCGCCGATCTCGACGGGGCTGTTCAGCGGTAGGACGTTGACGCCCACGGCGAAGCGCGAGTGCTTGCCGGCCTCGCCGAACACCTGGCCGAGCAGGTCGCTGCACCCGTTGATGACCTTGGGCTGGTCGGTGAAGCTGTCGGCCGAGGCCACGAAACCCTCGATGCGGACCACGCGGCGGACGTGGCGAAGCTGGCCGACCTTGTGCTTGACCGCCGCCAGGATGTTGATCCCGCAGAGCCGGGCGAGCTCATGGGCCTCCTTCGGGTCGATCCCGCCGCCCACCCGGCCCGTGCTCGGCAGTTCGCCGTCGATGAACGGCAGCTGGCCGGACACGTAGCACAGGTTGCTGTCGGTGGTCACGGCGGGCACGTAGCTGGCCACCGGCTTGGAGACCTCCGGCAGCTCGATGCCCAATTCCTCCAGCTTGGCCTCTGGATCCATGGGGGCGGGATGCCGGCACCGGGACATAGGCGTTGGCCTGGCACCAGGCCATGGCTTCTTGTAGAACGTGACCGTCAGGACGGCCCGTGCCCGAGCTCACCGCCGATGTGGACCTCGACGCCTGCCTGTTCGGCGGCCAAGCCTTCACGTGGTGGCGGCACGGCGCAAGCATCGAGGGCATCGCACGAGGGACCCACGTCACGATCGACCCCGAGGCGGGCACCTGGTCGAGCTCACCCGCGCGAGCGTCACGGTTCCTCCCCACCTACCTGGGGGACCGCCGCACCCAACCGTCGGCGCTCCTCGACGACCCGGACCTGGGTGAACTGGCCCGCGCCCTGCCCGGGTTGCGCCTGCTGGACCAGGACCCGTGGGAGGCCTTCCTGGCGTTCATGATCAGCCCGGTCAACAACGTGCCCCGGATCCAGGAGACCATCGCCCGCCTGTGCCGTGCCCTGGGACCGCGGGTCGGTGGCGGTCACGCGATCCCTTCGCCAGCAGCCATCGCCGAGGCCGACGAGGCGCGGTTGCGGGACCTGGGTCTGGGCTTCCGTGCGCCCCGGATCCGGCAAGCGGCCGTTGCGCTCCGCGACGGCGGCCTGGACCTCGACACCTTGGCCCGGCGCCCGATCCAGGCGGCCAACGACGAGCTACGGTCGCTGGAAGGCATCGGCCCCAAGGTCGCCGAGTGCATCCTCTGCTATGCCCTGGGCTTCGACGACGCCTTCCCCGTCGACCGCTGGGTCGCCCGCGCCAGCGAGCAGGTCCTCGGCACCCCGCTCTCCCCTGAGGACGCCCGGGAGCGATGGGGTGACCGGGCGGCCATGGCCCAACAGCTCCTCTTCCACGGCGCCCGGGTCGGGGAGATCGAGGGGGTGGCGCCCAGCCCGGTGGCCCGCTTCGACGGCTGGCGGGCTCTGGTCCGCGAGGTGTGAGCCAGGCTCCACCGGTTCCACCGGATGAGGTACTGTCACTTGGGTGGGTCAAAAACACTTTCAAGCAGAGGGTGTTAGCCGCGGCCGGTGGCTCCGCTGGTGTCCAACCAAGGGTCGGGAACCCGCGTCCTGTGCTTGCTCGACGGTAGCGACGAACACCGTGTGGCCGCGCTTGCGGCTGCCGACCTCTTCGCCTCGACGCCGAGGGCCGAGGTCACGGTCCTCGCGCCGGCCGACATCGCGTTCACGGGGGAGCCCCAGATCTCCCCGAACGGCTCCAACGGGAGCGGCCTCGTCCAGGTCTCCCGGCGGACCCAGAGCCTGGTCGAGACCGTCCGGGTGATCGAGGGTCGTGGCTTGTCCGCCAAGCTCCGGACGACCGAGGGCGATCTCCTCAGCGAGGCCGGCCGCCTGGCTGAGGCTCACGATGCCATCGTCCTGCCTCGTAGCCTGGCCGACATCGCGCCCGACCTGCCTGTCCCCGTCCTGGTCATCTGACCCTGGCCGGTGGCTCGGCGCGGTCCTCCATCAGGGCCTGTTCTTCCTCCTCGAGGTTCAGCCCTGCTTGACCGCCTCAGCCCCTTCCTCGGCCTGAGCTCTGAGGTCGCCCAGGTCCTCGGTTGTCGTCCAGGGTTGGCACCGCTCTGGGCCGCAGACGAGGAGCTCCGGGTCGGCGGGGTCCTCGGTCCCGTTCTCGAACAGGAAGTGGACGGCCCGGATGTCCCAGCGGGTCTCGTTGTGGGTATCAGCCAGCACCGTCTCGGGGTCGTCGACGAGCTCTACAGTGACTGTCTCGTGCTGCTCGAGCAACCGGTCTGCCTCGTCGTGGGATAGGTTGGCGGCGTCCTCGGCCGGCTGGGCCGGGTACAACGCCAACAAGCTGTTCAGGGCGATGCCCTGGCCGTGCTCGGCCTCGGGCGACCAGGTGTGGTCGACACCCTCCATGTGGATGCTGACGCTGCGGATGTCGGCCATCCCAGCTTGGGTGAACTCCACCGAGCCGCCCACGCAACCGGCGAAGAGCGGCGTCAAGAGGACCGCGGTCCACAGGGTCCCTTGCCGCATGGCATGGAGGCTTGAGAGGGCCCTCTTGACTGTTCTCTCGCATCCATCGAAACGTCCCGCTCGGTTCTCGGCCGTGGCCTCCAAGTAGTCCAAGCCTCCTGCCGGGACGAGCACCCATGGCCACGATCATCGTCAACGACCCTATCCACCGGGATGGCGTCACCACCCTGGAGAAGGCCGGCCACACCGTCGTCGAGACCCCTGAAGCCGACGAGTTCGACCAGGCGATCGGGTCGGCCGAGGGCCTTGTCGTGCGCTCGGCCACCAAGGTGACCCCCGACCTGCTCGAGCGAGCCGGGAACCTAAAGGTCATCGGCCGGGCCGGGATCGGCGTCGACAACATCGACCTGGAAGCTTGCGAGGACCGCGGCATCGTGGTCGCCAACACGCCGTCTGCCTCCACCAACGCCGTGGCCGAGCTGACCATCGCCCACCTGTTGGCCGTGGTCCGCAACCTCCCGTTGGCCGTCACGTCCATGCACGAAGGTAGGTGGGAGAAGAAGGCCTGCCGCGGGAACGAGATCAAGGGCCGCACCCTGGGCTTGGTCGGGATCGGCCGGATCGGCGCCCGTGTGGCTGAGCTCGCCCAGGCCTTCGGCATGACCGTCGAGGCCCACGATCCTTACGTCACCGAGGAGCACGCCGAGGAGATCGGCGTCGCTCGGCTCCACGACGACGTCCTCGACCTGGCCGAGCGCGTCGACGCCGTCTCGATCCACACCCCACTGACCCCCGAGACCAAGGGCTTGGTCGGCAAGCGGTTCCTCGAGCACGCCCGGGAGGGTCTGGTCGTCATCAACTGCTCGCGGGGCGGCGTGGTCGACGAGGCCGCCCTGCTCCAGGCCATCGAGGCCGGGGAGGTCTACGGGGCCGGCCTGGATGTCTTCGAGGAGGAGCCTCCGGGGCGGACCCCGCTGACCAGCCACCACCGCGTCTCCACCACGCCGCACATCGGTGCCCAGACGGAGGAGGCTCAGCGCGCCGCTGGGGTCCAGTGCGCAGAGGCGATCCTGGCCGTGTTGGACGGTGGGGAACCGGAGAACCGCGTCGTGTGAGGCGCGCTTCACCTGCTGCAACGGATGGGTTGCAGGAAGGTCAGCATCAAGAGGTGGGAGCCATAGCCGGGCGCGGAGGTTGAGCCATGTTCCATAGGACGACGGTCGCGTTCGCGGTGACGGTGCTGCTCGTGGCAGCCCCGGTGGGTGCTGCCCCGCTTGCTGACTACGTCGACAACGGCGGCTTCGAGGGCTTCGAGGCCACCGACCCGGTCGATTGGCGTGTCCTGGCCGGTGACCCGGCGCCCACGACCGAGGCGGCCGAGGGCGACCTGGCCGTCCAGTTCGCGCTCGAAGGCGACGATCTCGAGGCCACCATCGCCCAGAACGTCTCGCTGATCCACCAGGAAGCGGAGGACGGCGACCCCCCGACCCCGAGCGGCACGAGCTACGAGCTCAACTTCTCGGCCAAGCTCGGCACCGGGAGCGACAACGTCGCGACCGACATCCCCAGCAGCAAGGCCATCGTGATCTGGAAGGACGCTCTGGGCCAGGAGGTCGACCGGGACACCGTGACCATCACGGCGTCCAGCGCCTACCAGGGCTACGAGGAGACACTGACGGCCCCGCTTCCGGGTCCCGGTGAGCTGCCTGTCACGGAGGCCGAGCTCCGGTTCACCCTGGAGCGGGACACCCTGACCGACCGGACCGACGCGAACCTGTTCCTGGACAGCGTCGAGTTCGGGCCGGTGCTCGGCTAGCCCGGCCGGCGGTGACGGTGGCCACGGTGGCTCCCTCAGACCACGGGGTCTAGCCCGTCGGCCACCGGTAGCTCGCCCACCGGCGGGTCCGGGAGGATCGTGATCGTCCCACCGGTCATCAGCGGCAGGCTCGTCGGGTTGGACGGGTCCGACCCGGCGGCCACCTCGGTCCCGTCGGCATGCAGGTCCCCGTCCGTGTCGGGATCGAGCGGGTCGCTACCGTGGCTGTGAACCTCGGCCCCGTCGACGAGCCCGTCACCATCGGTGTCCGGATCGACGGGGTCGCTGCCGATGCTGGCCTCCTCGGCGTCGCTGAGGCCATCACCGTCGGTGTCGGGGTCGCACGGGTCTCCGAGCCCGTCACCATCGAGGTCAGCTTGGCCAGGGTTCGGGTGGTCGGGGCAGTTGTCCTGCGCGTCGGGGATGCCATCGCCGTCCCGGTCGAGCCCTTCATCGACCAGCCCGTCGCAGTCGTTGTCCTTCTGGTCCAGGACCTCGGTAGCGCCAGGGTTGGTGGCGGGATCGTTGTCGTCGCAGTCCGTGTCGTCGAGCACGTGCCCGGGGGGTTGCTGGATGGCGTGCTGGAAGACCGCCGGATCCCCGAAGCCGTCGCCGTCGGCGTCCCGATGCCATCGCTGGACGCCCTCGTCGACCATGCCGTCGCAGTCGTTGTCCAGCCCGTCGAGCCGCTCCGGGTTCCCGGGGAAGACGTTGGGGTCGTTGTCGTCGCAGTCGTCGCCACCGCAGTGGCTCCCGTCCCAACCGTCCCCATCCTGATCGCAGAACGTGCCGGCGTGGGCCGGGGCCGCCAGGGCCAGGCCTGCCGTGAGCAACGAGATGGTCAAGAGCCAGATCGGCAGCCGGTGCTGGGTCCCTCGCTTGGAGCCTCCCTTTTCCATGGTACAGCCTCCGGGAAGGAGCCCGAGAGGGAGCGATAAGGCTTCCTGTGACCGTCGGGCCGGTTCTCTTCAACAACCTGACCAATCGCTTCATACCCGCTTGCTTGAGATGGCTTGCCATGGCCTGGAAGGACGCTCGTGGTGTGGTCTTGTTCCTGGCTGGGGCCCTGGTCGTCGGTGTCCCGGCGGCCGTGGTGGCCGGCCAGGATCGGGCCAGCCCGGCCGACACCGAGACGATCAGCCCTGAGACCGCGGGGACCAGCCGTACGGCGACCAGCCAGCACCAGGCAGGGGCCGCTGCCAGCGACATGCACGGGGACCACGAGCACACCAGCTCGGGCCCTGACGACGAGCCGACCTGGCGCTACCGCACCCCGTGGCCCGAAGCCACCGGCGAGATCCCCGACGGGCCCGAGGGCCTGACCCAGGTCCACCGGGTCCTCATCGAGGGCGAGCCCGACGCCGAGCGCCTCCGCGAGGAGCACGGCATCAACCTGACCGGCACCGGCACCCACGAGGATCCCTACGTCCTCGAGGGGCTGCGGGTCTCCGACGAGCTCGAGCTGCTCGACACCGTGGATCACTGGGTCATCCGGGAGAACCACATCGACGGCGAGCTCCGCCTGAACTGGAACGACGACAAGGTCCACGTCCACCACAACCACATCCGCGACCTCCGCGTCAACGAGAACGTCGAACGGGTCGAGCTCGCCACCGCGGGGCTCATCGAGGAGAACGACATCTCGATCGTCGGCCAGATCCGCCACTTCGACGGGGTGTTCACCCACAACACCGTCGGGCCTGTCCCGGACGGCTTCCTCGACCCGCTGATCACCGACGCCGGCGAGCTGATGCCGGTGCCCTTCCGTGACGGGTTGGCCCTCAACATCGATGGCTTCGACGGTGGCGAGTTCCTCGAGAACAAGATCGTCGGCGGCGTCGACATGCAGCTCCACGGCCACCACCACGCCAGCTGCTTCGGCTGCTTCAGCCACAACCACGGCGACAGCGAGGCCGCCGACAAGAAGGATCACTCGGTCCGCTACCACATGGGCGCGTTCCGGGCCAACACCGTGGAGGCCAGCGCCGGCCCGGCGTTCCGTTACCAGGACACCGGCCACTCGGGCGACGACGAGACCGCCACCAGCGAGCCTTGGGAGGAGCTGGAGGGCGACCACGTGCACCACACGTACGTGACCATCGAGGGCAACGAGATCACCGGCGGGCCGTTCGTCGTGGACATCTTCAACGCCGACGACCGGGATCACCCCGCCACCAACCCCGGCCAGCTCATCATCGAGGCCAACACGATCGGCTACACGCTGGACGACCAGACCCTGCGTACCGGCTGGATGGAGCGGTGGGGCCCGCATGGGCTGATCATCTCAGAGGTCAAGGAGATGGACCTGCGGGTCACCGGCAACGAGATCCGCGTCGATGGGGGTCACGACACCAGCGCGGCCAACCAGGTCGCTGGCGTGGTCGGGATCGAGGAGGACTGGCTCGGCGGGCACAAGCCATCGGCCGTCCACATCGATGACGCCTCCAACGGCACGCTGGCGGTCACCGGCAACACCCTGGCCGGGACCCACTACGGCGTGTTGGCCGAGCACCTCGATGAGCAGGTGGACTGGACGGTCACCGCCAACACCTACGTCGACGTCACGGAGAAGGTGGCCTACGACGAGACCGTCGAGACCAAGCCCGACAGGTAGATGGGGCGTGAGCGGGCAGCATCGCCGCTGCCCGCGTCAGGGGCCAGCGTCAGGCTACCAGTAGCACTCGAGGACGCCGTTGTAGGAGATCCAGGGGGCCCCTGGTCCCAGGCCATCATCCTCGATGGTGACCGGCTCCTCGTTGAACTCGCAGCGGCCGAACCCGTTGGGCTCGGCGGCGGCGATGCCGGCGGTCCCGATCACGGCTCCGAGCAACAACATGGCGATGAGTAGGGCGCGCATGGTCGTCAACCCCTCCTAATAGTAGCACTCGATGGGCGAGCCGTTCCCGGTGAAGCCGGCGTCGATCCACATCGCTGTGGGGTCGCCGCTGTGCTCGACGTACGGGTCGTTGACCTTGCAGGTGCCACCGGGGTCGTCAGCGGCGGCGGTGCCGGCGGTCCCGATCACGGCTCCGAGCAACAACATGGCGATGAGCAAGGCGCGCATCGATCCCGGAGCCAGCATGGGGGGCTTGAGCGTTCGGTCAGGGGGAAGTGAGCGTTGAGCGGAGAGACCCGACGTTCGTCGTGTGGCCTGCGTCCAGCTGGCCGAGGTCCCAGCCCCCGCGCCACGGCAAGGGCCTTTGCCAGCCGGGGTGGAGGGCCGTTGGGCGGTGTCGTAGGACCTCCAACGTCGGACGTCCCTGTGCTGTGGATCGGACGTCCTCCCGCGAGGTCAGCTCCACCGGGTCGCCTGACCTCGCGGTTCGGCCGAACGCGATGGCGTTGTGGACGGGCGTTCGGCCTCGCCGGAGATGCGGCCTGTGCCCCTAGCTAGGGGGCGTGGTTGGGCAGGTTGGAGGTCAGCGCCGCGGTGACGGTCTGACCTCCAACTTCGCACGGCTGCCATCGGTGTTGTGGCGTGGCAGCTGTGCTCGCCGGAGATGCGGCCTGTGCCCCTAGCTAGGGGGCCGCATCTCCGGCCCGTAACGTTTCTATAGAACACCCCTTTTCCCCTCGCCAGGAACATGGCCGGGATCCCCGTCAGCTACCTCCCCATCCTCCTGATGACGGTCCTCGGGATCGTCGTCGTCGCGGTGGCGCTGAGCCTCTCCCGGTTCATCACGCCGCCCCGGAGGACGCGGGAGAAGCTCACCAGGTACGAGTCGGCCGAGGTCTCCATCGGCTCCGGCCGTGGACCCATCGACGTCCAGTACTACCTGTACGTCCTGGTCTTCCTCGTGCTCGACATCGAGGCCGTGTTCCTGCTGCCGTTCGTCCTCGAGTTCCAAGCCTTGGGACAGACCGCCGTCATCGAGATGGTGGTGTTCATCGGCCTGCTCCTGTTCGGGTGGGCCTACGCGATCAGGAAGGGGGCACTCAGATGGCAAGGATCGTGAAGCCCGGGAGCCCCGACGAGGGGGTCTTCCTCACGACGGTCGACAAGATGCTCAAGTGGGGCCGAGCCAACTCGCTGTGGCCCATGACCTTCGGGCTGGCCTGTTGCGCCATGGAGATGATGGCGACCATGGGCCCGCACCATGATATCGCTCGGTTCGGCAGCGAGGTCTTCCGGGCCACGCCGCGTCAGGCGGATCTGATGATCGTGCCCGGCACGGTCTGCAAGAAGATGGCCCCCCGGGTCCGTCGGCTCTACGATCAGATGGCCGAGCCCAAGTACGTCATCGCCATGGGCGCGTGTGCTTCGTGCGGTGGCCCCTACCAGAACTCCTACTCGGTCGTCCAGGGCGCTGACAAGATCATGCCCGTGGACGTCTACGTCCCCGGTTGCCCACCCCGCCCCGAAGCCCTGCTCGACGGCCTGATGCGCCTCCAGCAGAAGATCGCCGAGGACCCTGAACCCGCCATCCGCTTCAAGAAGAAGGCACGGGTGAAGGGCAAGGACCTCTCCAAGGAGGAGGAAGCCAAGGCCCGACGCGATTGGGACCTGGCCGAGGAAGGTGCAGGAGGCCGGGCTCAGTGACGCTGGCCGACCAGGTCGCCGAGGCCGCCCCCGACGCGGTCAAGGAGCGCGGCCAACAGAACGACAAGCCGCTGATCATCGCCGAGCCCGAGCACCTGCGCGCGCTCCTCGAGGCCGCCAACCAGGCCGGGTTCGATCACCTCTGCTTCGTCACCGCGGTCGACTGGCCCCAGGAGAAGCTGGCCGATTGCGACTGGCTGCCCGCCTTCGCCCACGAGAGCGAGGAGGGCCTGATGGAGGTCGTC
>CAYXGD010000019.1:0-18370 GCA_964464425.1 uncultured Thermoplasmatales archaeon | reverse complement strand
AGCTCCAGGTCAACACCTTCGAGCCCGAGGCCCGCAAGAACGTCTGGTTCTTCCTCGATCTCGACGAGAGCCTCGAGGTCGGCACCACCGTCAACACGGCCCTCGAGGACGGGATCGACATCACCCTGGCCCTGGTCCACCACTTCCTCGGGCGCGGCCATCGGGTCGGCGGGACGACCTACAACGGCACCCAGCAGACCTTCTACCCCGACGCCGGGAGCCGGCAGGAGCTCACCATCGCCCGCGGCCTGTCCAAGGTCGCGCCCGGCAGGGACCGCGAAGGTCTGCCCTCGGCCGTCGAACGCGTCAAGGGCTTCCTGGCGCGCGAGCGCCCGCTGGTCTTCGTCGTCACCCGCCCCGAGGTCGACACCGAGGCGCTGATGGAGGGTGTCCGACGGATCCACCGCCACACCGCCACCGCCCGGCGTGCCTCCCCGGTCCACGTGCTCGCCCCCGATCCGCGCGCCGGCGACCCCACCGATGCCCTGGCCCAGGCGCTGGCAGCCCTGGAGGCCCGGGCAGAGCTCCAGAAGGGCGGCACCCCCTACCTGCGCGCCCACCGGCTCAAAGACGGTGCCAAGGGCCTCGAGCGCGCCCTGGCCAAGGGGGTGATGGCCCGGTGACCGACACCCAAGCCGGGACGCCCCGGGTCACCGGCCGCCACGCTGGCTTGGCCGCCCTGGCCGGCCTGCTGGCCACCTTGGCCCTCTGGCGGGCCCCCTGGTGGGCTGCCGTCCCGCCCCTGATGTACCCGCCGTGGATCCCCATCGACCTGCGGCTGCTCCTGCCGACGCTCTCCTTCGTCAGCACGCTCTACCTCACCGCCTACATGCGCTGGCCGGCCCCGGCTGCCGGCCTGCCAGGCCTGGCGGTCGGGACCGCCATGGCTGCCCACCTGCACGCCTCGGCGGCCCTAGCCTTCGGTGATGCCCTCCCCTGGGCCCAGCCCGGTATCCGGATCGATCTGATCGGCTTGGCTGGCAGCCTCGGCATGGTCCTCCTGGCCCTCCTGATCGGGCTCGAGACCGCCCGCGACCGGTTGGCCGCCGACCTGGCCGCCAAGGGGCTTGCCGAGGTCGACCGCGAGCGCGTCGTCGAGCACGGCGGCCACCTAGCCCTCACGAGCATCACCGTGGCGGGCACGGCGGCAGCCATCCTGGCCCTGGCCCTGCGCATCGGCGACCAGCTCCTCGGTGGCCAGCGCCTGCCGGTCCCCGAGCTGTTCGCGTTGGGCATCGTGCTGGCCCTAGGCGCGGTGTTCCTGGGGTGGCGGGCGCGGCCGACCAGCTAGGCTCACGACCAGCCCAACGGCTTGAAGAGGGGCCTCCAGCATCCCTCCCCGTGCTCGTCGCCGGCACCGTCGCCCTGGATCTCATCGCCCGCGTCCCGAGCCTGCCGGCCCGGAACAGGACGGTGCTGGCCAGCCAGATGGCCGAGCACTTCGGGGGTTGCGGCGGGAACGTCGCCCGTGCCCTGGGCCGGCTGGGCCACGAGCCTCACCTGGTCTCCGCCGTCGGCGCCGACTTCCGGGGCTCAGCCTACGAGGACGCGCTGGAGGCCGATGGCGTCGACCTCAGCGACCTGCACTACCACGACGAGGCTCCGACGGCTCGCGCGTTCCTGGCCACCGACCCCAAGGGCGATCAGCAGATCGTCTACCACGCGGGCGCGACGCCGCACATGACCGAGATCGACCTGGTCGCCAGCCCCATCGGCCACTTCGCTCCCGGGGAGCTCTCCACCTACCCCCGGCTCATGGAGCACTGCGGCCACGTCACGTTCGACCCGGGCCAGGAGACCTTCCACCGGGACATCGACGAGGTCTGGGCCTGCGTCGAGGCCGCCGACATCCTCCTGGTCAACCACCACGAGGCCGAGCATCTGGCCGACCATGCCGGCGGCATCCCCGAGATGCTCGAGACCCTCGGAGCCCTGGTGGTCACCGACGCCCAAGGCCAGGACCTCCACACGCCTGGGGGGACCGATCGGATCCCGGGCGTGGCCTGCGAGGACATCGAGCACACTGGGGCAGGCGACGCGCACAGCGCCGGGGTCGTCCACGGGCTGGCTCAGGGATGGGACCTGGACGACTGCTGCCGCATGGGCTCGGTCATCGCGGCCTTCGCCCTGGAGCACGCCGGCGCCCAGACCGGCTTGCCCCGGCTGGACCAGGCCTACGACCGGTTCGAGGCCGCCTACGGGTACCGTCCCGGCTGACGGGCAACGCTCAACAGCCCTTGAGGGAGCCTACTTCTAGGGTTAGACGCTTGGCGCCGCGATGCTGAGCCATCGCCTGTTGACGCTCTCGAGCCTGCTCCTCCTGACCGCGCTCCTGGTGCCCGCCGGCACGACCATGGCCCGCGAGGACACCTGCCTGGAGGACCCCTGCGAGGTTGTCATCGACCCCATCGATTGCCTCTGGGGACCCGAGAAGGTCCTCTACGTGGACGCCAAGCACGTGGTCGTCGAGATCCATTACGCCTGCAACAACGGCGTCGAGGACAGCGCGTCCCCGGCCGGCTGCGACGACCATGCGAGCCCCACGGCCACCGACGTGCAGGTCGGCGATGCGTGCTACCGCGTGGACCCCTTCCCCAACTCGGCCTGTCTCGGGGGTGGCACCTGGGCGTCCACCTACGATGTCGGCGAGGTCCAGGTGACGATGCGCGGCTGCGATGCGCCCGGCCCCGACCCGGCGAGCACCGCTGCCTCGAGCAGCAGCACGGGGTGCGAGGGATGGAGCCACGGGGTGGCCGACGCCCTGCCCGACCCGATCGCCATCCAGGACGACGGCTGCTGGGCCTCCATCCAGGATCCGCCGTACCAATGTGTGGGCCCCTGGGGTAGCAGCGTCGAAGGGAACGTCGGCCCGGTCGCCTACGACTGGTACGTCTGCACGCCTCCCGGCGAGCCGATCCAGATCGCCTGAGACCCTCGGTGGCCTGGCGGGCCCTGGCGGCCCGCCAGCCAACACCTTCAAGGGGGAAGCCCGCCTCAGCACCCTTTGATGACCCAAGCGGTCGTCGTCTGACGACCCGCACCATCGGCCCAGCCGATGGTGTCTTCTCTCCTCGGAGGCGCCTGACTTGGCCAAAGACCCACAGGACAAACGTGCTCAACAACGCGCCCGGTACGAGTTCAAACGAGAGCTCGAGGAGCTCCGGGACATCCGCGGCCAGGGCACCGAGCTCGTCTCGCTCTACATCACCCCGGACAAGAACCTGATCGACGCCGTCAACCAGATCCAGGGCGAGATCGGTCAAGCGCAGAACATCAAGTCCAAGTCCACCCGCAAGAACGTCACCTCGGCCCTGGAGTCGATCCTCGGCCGCCTCAAGAACATCAAGGCGGTCCCGGACAACGGCCTGGTGCTCCTCGTCGGCGCCAAGGACAAGGGCGGTGGCCAGTCCGAGATGGTGCAGTTCGTCATGGAGCCGCCGGCACCGGTGCCGATCAACCTCTACCGGTGCGACTCCCGGTTCTACCTCGAGCCCCTCGAGGACATGGTCGTCGACAAGGAGGCCTACGGGCTGGTCGTCATCGACCGGTCCGAGGCGACCCTGGGCCTGCTCAAGGGCCAGCAGGTCCGCGAGCTACGCAACATCCAGTCCTTCGTGCCGCGCAAGCACACCAAGGGTGGCCAGTCCCAGCGCCGGTTCGAGCGGCTGATCGAGGAGGCCGCGCACAACTTCTTCAAGGAGGTCGGCGAGGCATGCACCGAGGTCTTCCTCAACATGGAAGGCCTCGAGGGCCTGATCATCGGCGGCCCCGGGGCCACCAAGGACCAGTGGCTCGACGGCGGGTTCCTCCACCACGAGCTCGAGAAGCAGGTCATCGACAGCTTCGATACGGGCTACACCGACGAGTACGGGCTACGTGAGCTCGTCGAGGCCGCCCACGACACCCTCGAGCAGCGCGGCCTGACCGCCGAGAAGGATCTGATGAACCGCTTCCTGGCCGAGGTCCGCAAGGAAGCCGGCAAGTTCACCTACGGCGAGCAGGACGCCCGTGAGCACCTGCAGATGGGTGCCGTCGACACGCTGATTCTCTCCGAGGAGCTCCGCCGGCGCCGGGTCGAGCTCTCGTGCTCGAACTGCGACCACGCGTGGGAGGTGACCACCGACAGCTGGGACGCGTTCCAGGAGGACGTGCCCACCTGCCCGGAGTGCGACCACTCGGGCACCTCCATCGAGGAGAGCAGGGATGTGGTCAAGGAGTTGACCGATCTGGCCGACAACATGGGCACGACCGTCGAGATGATCAGCACGGAGTCAGAGGAGGGTCAGATGCTGATGAACGCCTTCGGCGGCATCGCCGGCATCTTGCGCTTCCGGGTCCGCTGATCATCCGAGCCAGCTAAGGGCCCAGGCCCCCTGCCGAGGCTCAAGATGCTCCCCGTCGATGCCTTGCGGGTCCTGGTGGCCACCAGCGTGCTTGCGTTCGCTGCGATCACCGACCTCCGCTGGCGCCGGGCGCCCGACGCCTGCTGGTGGGTCATCGGCGGTGCCGGGGTGCTCTTCCTGGCCTACGATGCCTGGCAGACCCCAGGCTTCTTCCAGGCCCACATGGCCCAGCTGGCCGTGGCCGGCCTGGTCCTGCTCATCGCCCTGGTCGGTTACTACACCGGCCTGGTTGCCGGCGGCGCCGATGCCAAGGCCATGATGAGCTTGGCCCTCCTAGCCCCGTTGCCCTTGGGCGTGGCGTGGGCGGTCCCATCGCCCTCGCCGTTCCCCCTGGTCCTGACCGCCCTCGTGAACGGGCTGCTGGTGGCCCTGCTCGTCCCCATCGGGCTGGGCCTCGTGAACCTGGCCCGTGGGGATCTGGAGGGGTGGCATACGTTCCTCGGGTTCCGGGTGGACCTGGAGCACGTGGACCTCGGCGTGGTCTGGCCGGTCGAGTACATCGACGAGGACGGTGAGCGGCGGATCGCCGCTTCGCCCCGTTCGGTCCCTGAGGAAGCGCTCGATCCGGGTTGGCTGGCCGAGCACGGCATCGACCGGCCTTGGGTGACCCCCAAGGTGCCGTTCCTGGTGCCGCTCTGGTTCGGTGTGGTCATCGCCGTGATGGCCGGCGACCCGATCGTCTGGCTGATCGAGATCTTCGCGTAGACCGTCAGGCATCCTCTTCGGATGGCGTCTCTTCATCCTCGGACGGGGCCTTGGGCGTGCCGGGGCTTTGGCTGACCCGAGAGACCGTCTTGACGGTCTGCGCCGAGCCGCCCTCCGGCTTGGCCTGCAGCTTGGCCACGCACATGTCCCCGGAGCGGGCTTGGTCGGGGGCGCGCACCATCATGTAGATCGTCCGGGATTCCTTGGGGCCCAGCTCCAGGTCGGGGAGCGTGGTCAGCGCGCTCCAGCCTTCCTTGACGTCGGTGACCTCAAGGGAGACGTGCGCGGCCTCGCTGGCCTTGTTCCGAAGGACGATCGGGAAGCTGGTGCCTCGTCCGGCTACGACCTCGCGCTCCGGCTCCTCGCAGTGGGCTTCGATGGCCACCCGGCCGCGCTGGTAGTAGACCGGGACGGCGATCGCGGTGCCGAGGACGATGACGCCGAACAGGATCCACGGCCACAGGGTCGTGCCATCGTCCGCACCAGGCCCCGCCGCGGGTTGGCCCGAGAGCGACAGCGTGGCAGGCGAGCCTTCCGAACCGTCGACCCCGCCGACCGTCAAGGGGCCCGAGCACTCGACCTGCTCCAACCGTGCCTCCAGGAAAGCGCTGCTCGACCCACCGCCCTCGTAGCTCAGCGAGACGTTCACCACTTGGCTGTCCCCGCCGGCAACCGACCCGGACCAAGGCTGCGTCGTCCAGAACCAGCCGGGGCGCGGGTCGTTCAAGACGAGGCGCCCGTCGGCCTCCAGCTGGTTCGGGTTGGTGATCTCGAAGCTGAAGCGCCTGGTCTCCCCCTCGGAGAACCCGCTCGGGCTGGGGTTCTCGTCGGCCACTGCCAGCTCCAGCCCGCAGGATCCCTGGGCGGTGGCGGTCGGGACCAGGGCCAGCAGGGCGGTCGAGAGCAGGATGAGGGCGAGGACCCCGTGACGCATGCCCCGTCGAGACCGGCGGCCGGGCTTAAGCGCTTCGATTGGGCACCTGGGCCACCGGGCACCGGCCGGCCCCGTTCGGCCGCCCTACGCCACGTCCTGGCACTTTCGGGGGGGTCCGGAGGAAGCCAACATACCTCCCGCCACGGGTCCGGGCGCCATGGCAGCCGCGGCCGCTCGGCTGGAGCTCGTCGATGTCGAGGAACGCCCCTACCAGCAGCAGATCGCCAAGGCCTGCGAGGACCGTAACAGCCTGATCGTGCTCCCGACGGGGCTGGGCAAGACCTTGATCTGCACCCTGGTGATGGCCCGGACCCTCGAGGAGGGCCAGCGCGTGATCGTCCTAGCGCCCACCCGGCCCCTGGTCGAGCAGCACGCCAGGACGTTCCGCGAGCACCTCGCCGACACCGACGTGGCCGTGGTCACGGGGGAGACGCCCCCGGACGAACGCGACAGCGCGTGGCGGCAGGCCCCGGTGATCGTCGCCACGCCCCAGGTCGCCCGCAACGACGTCCTGACCGGGACCCTCGATCCGGACGCCTGGGGGCTCCTGGTGGTCGATGAGGCACACCGGGCGGTAGGGAGCTACGCGGCCGTGACCGTGGCGGAGGAGCTACGGCGGACCGGCACCCGGGTGCTCGCGGCCACGGCCTCCCCCGGCGGCGACGCCGAGCGCATCCAGGAGGTCTGCCGGAACCTCGGGATCGAGCACATCGAGGCCCGCGGCCCCCACGACGAGGACGTTCGCCCCTACGTCGAGCCGGTCCGCACCGACTGGGTCCGCGTCTCCCTGCCCCGGACCTTGGAGCAGGCGGCCAGCGCAGCGCGCAAGCTCGCCGAGGCTGAGGTCGCCGAGCTCCGATCCCAGGGCCACTACGCCTCACGCTTCACCAGCCGGCGCGAGCTGTTGAAAGCCAAGCGCCGTCTCGCGCGGGGCGGGACGGAGGACAACCGGCAGCTCGGCCGGGCGCGCGCCCGGATCGCCCGGGCCCTGAAAGCGTTGCACGCCGTCCAGCTCATCCAGACCCAGAGCGTGGCCGCCGCGCAAGCCTACCTCGATGACCTGGTCCAAGAGGACGACCAGATCGCCCAACGTCAGCCGCTCAAGGATGCCCGCCGCCTGCTGGACAGGTACCTCGGCGAGCACCCCAAGATGCGACGATGCGCAGCCGAGCTCCGGGATCACATCAGCGACGATCCCGATGCCAAGGCCATCGTGTTCACGCAGTTCCGGGCCACCGCCCGGCGCCTGACCGAGGCGCTGGCCGAGGTCGGCGGCCTCGATCCCGTCCTCTTCGTGGGCCAGAGCGGCGGGGACGGGCTGAGCCAGGCCGAGCAGATCCGCACGCTCGATGCCTTCCGGGACGGCGACCACAACGTCCTCGTCGCCACCAGCGTCGGTGAAGAAGGCCTCGACATCCCCAGCGTGGGGTTGGTCGTCTTCTACGAGCCGGTGGCCAGTCCCGTCCGCCAGATCCAACGGCGGGGCCGCACCGGCCGCCAGGATGCTGGCCGGGTGGTCCTGCTCATGGCCCGCGGCACCAGCGACGAGGCCACCTACTGGTCGGCCGCCAAGAAGGAACGCGAGATGCGGGCGATGGTCCGCCAACTACGCGCCAAGAGCACCGAGGTCCAGCCGCCCACGATCCGGCCCAACCCCTCGAGTCAAGCCGCCGATCAGGCCGATGGCCCCCGGGTCATCGTCGACCACCGGGAGCTCAACGGCCCTCTGGCCCGCCTTCTGCGCCAGGAAGGCATCCAGATGGACGCCCAAACCCTCCCCACCGGCGACGTGATCATCTCCAACCGGCTCGTGGTCGAGCGCAAGGCAGCCGAGGACTTCTGCAAGAGCATCATCGATGGACGCCTGATGGAGCAGGCCCGCGCCCTCAAGCGGAACTTCGAAGCGCCCCTGTTCCTCATCGAGGGCGACCCGTTCCAGGCACGCCGCGGGATCCAGAGGGCATCGGTCGCCGGCGCCATCGCGACCCTGGCCGCCAGGTTCGGCGTCACCGTGCTCACCGTGGACGACGTGCGCGAGGCCGCCAAGACCGTCGCGGCCATGGCCCGGCAGGAGCAGGACGAGGGCCGCGGACCTCCGAAGCTCCGTCACGGGACCGCCGGCCGAACCACCGGCGAGCAGCAGCGCTACCTCATGGAGGGCCTCCCTCAGGTCTCCGCGACACGCGCCTCCCGGCTCCTCGAGCACTTCGGCACGCCCGCAGCCGTCTTCCGGGCCACCGAGGAGGATCTGCGCAAGGTGCATGGCATCGGTCCGACCACGGCAAGGGCCATACACGAGGTGCTGCATGCCCGCTTCGAGGCACCTTGGCACGACGAGAGCTCGACCACCACGCCAGCCCAGGCCCCCGGAACTCCCTCTGGTACTGGAGCGACGAGGTCGGGTTCCTGAAGACGAGCCGGAACTACCTCCTCATGGCCCTGGCCAGGGTCATGCCATCCTTCCGCGTCAAGAACTGGCTCTACCGCCGCATGGGGATGACCGTGGCCAAGCACGCCAGCGTCGGGCTCGAAGCCACGATGGACATCTTCTACCCCGAGCTGATCACCCTCGGCGAGGACGTGATCGTCGGCTACAACACGACGATCCTCTGCCACGAGTTCCTGGTCGACGAGTACCGTACGGGGCCCGTGATCATCGAGGACCGGGCCACCATCGGGGCGAACACCACCATCCTACCAGGTGTCACCATCGGGCAGGGTGCCACCGTCTCCGCCCACAGCTTGGTCAACGGGGACGTCCCCGCGGGCGCCTTCTACGGCGGTGTGCCAGCGCGTGAGCTCCGCCGGGAGGGCCCCGGGGCGCTGGCTGGAGAGGACCAGGAGCCCTCAGGCGCACCACAGTAAGACTTTAGTACCATTTCCAGCTACAGCCTGCTTGCGAACCCCGCCCAGCCCTCTCCACGAGGCAGTGAGCGCTTCAGGGTGATCACTTATGGATTCCGAAGAACGACTCCGACAGGTCACGGTGGTCATCGACCAGTTGATCGAGGACACCTCTGTACCTCGCAACATCCGCCGCGGCGCCGACGACGCCAAGCAACGCCTCCTCGACAGCGATGAGGCGCTGGATATCCGCGTCGCCGGTGCGGTGAGCATCCTCGATGATCTCGCCAACGACCCCAACATCCCGCTCCACGGCCGAACCATCATCTGGAACATCATCTCCGGTCTGGAGTCGATCTCTGCCAAGTAGGCCACCCTGGCGCCTGCCCTCCTCGCGGGGTTGACCGCCCGCCATCGTTCGCTCTCCTCTCACATAGTTAGACCACCCGTAGAACGGGGACCGGGGGGGACTGGGGCATCGAAGCCGTGACTTAGCGGCGGATTTTTACCGAATCAGCGTATTCGGGCCAACGGTGAGACCATGGCTGCAGTGAACAAGACCCAGGTCAAAGAGCTCGCTGGTGACTTCCGGGTAAGCTCCAAGTTCTACGATGCCCTCGATGAGGTCGTCGCAGAGCAGGTTGAGAAGGCCAAGGCGCGTGCCGAGAACAACGGCCGCTCCACCTTGATGCCCCACGACCTCTGAGCGCCCGATCCCATCAGGTGGAGAGGCTAACTCGCCGCACCGCACCGTCCTGGGCCTCTGTGGCTCAGGTGCTGCGTCGAACAGTGGCGATGAGGGGGCGGGTCAACCCGCTCCCAGCCTCCCATGACCACCGGCATATGCCGGTCTTCTCTGGTTCCTTCTATCAACGACCCCTTAGCTACCGCTCCCTGGGCAAGCACCTGGAAGAGATCGCAGCCAGGGAGCCCTGGGCGATCAGTCCCGGATGCCGTCCGTGGTGATGTTGAACACAGCCTCACCCTCGGGCAGGTTGGGCGAGTCCACCAACCGGGCGATACGCTTGCCGCCCTTGGACTTGCGCAGGTAGAGCCGGTAGGTGGCCGTGTGGCCGACGATGTGGCCACCGATGGGTCGGGTTGGGTCGCCGAAGAAGGCATCGGGCTTGGCCATGACCTGGTTGGTCACGGCCACGACGGCGTTGTTGACGTCGCCGAACCGGAGCAGGTCGTGCATGAACTTGTTGAGTTTCTGTTGCCGTTCGGCCAGCGCACCGCGGCCTACGTACTCGGCACGGAAGTGGGCGGTGAGGCTGTCGACGATGATGCACCTGATCGGGTGCTCCTTGGCCAGGTCGAAGGCCTTGTCCACCAGGAGCATCTGGTGGTGGGAGTTGAACGCCCTCGCGACGTGGATCCGTTTGAGCACCTCGCGAGGCTCCATGTCCATACCCTCGGCCATCTGGGCGATCCGTTCAGGCCGGAACGTGTTCTCGGTGTCGATGATGAGCACGTCGCCGTCCAACCCGCCCTCCTCCTTGGGGAGCTGAGCGGTGACGGCCAGCTGGAGGCAGACCTGGGTCTTCCCGGAGCCGTACTCCCCGAAGAACTCGGTGATGGACTGGGTCTCGATCCCGCCACCCATGAGCTCGTCGAAGTTCTCGCTACCGGTGGTGGCCTTGTTGATGTGGCGGCGGCGTTCCAGGATGTCCTCACCGGTCTCGAAGCCACCGATGTCGGCCATCTTCCGGGCGGCCTGGATGATCCGGATCGCAGCGGCCTCGCCGACCTCGGCGGTCTCGGAGAGCACCGAGGGGCTGGCCACGGCGATCGACAGGAGGTCGTCGAACCCGGCATCACGTAGCTTCTCGGAGGTCGCTGGCCCGACCCCGGGGAGATCCTGGAGCTCGACGTCGTCATCGGTCTGTTCGGTCTGTGCCTCAGCCATGTCGTCACCGTCCCCCCGTGCTTGGTGGGGCCTGCCATGTACCTATCCCGTGGCCAGCGACCGGTCGGGTTGCGCCAGCGGGAGGGAGGGTGGCATGCCTCGGGGGATGCAACGAGGTCATCCGGGCCGTCCCTTATCTAATCGACGACAGGGGGTCCCCGAAACGACGTCATCGTTCCTCGTCGAGGACCTGGATGATCGCATCCCGGCCGGTCTGCGCCTCTACGGTCCCATCCCGTTCCTTGGTGTAGAGCCCGTCCATCCTAACGCGGGTGCCGGGATCGACGCCGACCAGGGCCTTGATGTGCTCGTCCCAGAGGGTGACGTGGTAGATGCCGTGCTCCCCCTTGATCCGGGCGTTGGTCACGAACCCGGTCGAGCCGTCCTTGCGCGAGAACGTCCGGGTCGGTTCCAGGCCTAGAAGCTTGCCTTCGACCACGATGCCGTCGAGGCCAGCCTCGAGGTCCTCGGGGGGGAGGACCTTGGCGTAGCTTGGTGCCACGATCTCAGCTGGATGGGCAAGGCCCAGCTCGTCGAGGACCACCAACGCGGCGACCTCTGGGTCCAATAGCCCCCCGCTCTCCTGCACGATCTCGCCCACGCGTTCCAGGAACTCCCGCTTGTCGAGGATCTTGCTGGCCCGTTCGGCGGCTTCCTCGAGCTCCTCGCTGACCCCGCTGAGCGCGTCCAGCTGCATGCTCAGACGACCACCTCCTGGCCGGGGTGGAGCTGGCGGAGGGGCGTCGGGTGGGCAGGCATGGCTCGCAGGGTGCGGTGACGGCTGGTCTTGATCGGGAAGAGGTGGCCGCTGAGCGCGTTCGAGACGAGATCGATCTTGTCCATCGGAGCTCCGTTCTCCCAGTGTTCCACCTGGATGGCGGGATCGTTGTAATCGACGAGATGACAGGGCGCCAACCGGCAACCGAGCGTGACCAGCGCGGCGAACCGGTGATGGCCGTCAAGGACCACGTAGCTGGCCTCATCGGCCACGATCGGCTTGAACAGCGTACCTTCGGCTTCGATCCGGGCGGCCAGCGTCTGGACGTGGTCGTCATCGACCTGCTCGTGGCGGACGAGCTTCCGGGTCGGGACGAGCGTGAACCGGGGGACCGGGCCTGTCAAGCAGGCCATCCTCCGCTCAGCGCCTCGCCTTCGACGCGTCGCAGGCCCATGCTCCGGCGCACGTCGCTGCTGACCATCTCGCCCCACGGGAACGCGAAGAGCGCCACCGTCCTGGGCGGTTCCTGGGCCAGCACGTTCTCGAGGCTGCTGGCCAGCTCCTCACGGTGCCGGCCGGCCAGGGGACCGATGCGGTCGTCCTTCATGGCGGTCTGCACCGCCGTCCGGGCCCGGGTCTCCGGATCATCGGCCTCGGAGGCGTCCTGCATCTGCTTCTTGATCCTCCGGGCTTGCATCCAGCCCTGGCGCGGGACCGGTCCGATCGGCCGGAGCTCAACGCCGTGATCGGTGGCCCAGTCGACGGCCGTCGCGTAGCCTCGCAGGGGGGGTTCCTGAGCGATCGGGTCGAGGACCTCGATCAGGCCTTGATGGAACGGACCCTCGGGCTGGGCATCCGGCAGGCCTTCGAGGTCCTTGACAGAGAGGTCGAGGATGAGGGTGTCCGGCGCCAGGCGCGCCAGCAGGTTGCGCGCGCTCCCGGCGCTACCTTCCTGGCCCAGGACCAGATCGACCGTCACGAAGGTGACCTCTCCGACGCACCGATGCACGAACACGGCCATCCAGCGCCCAGCGGTATGGTAGGTTTTGTGGTCCGGGGCCGAACGGTTCGGGTGTCGAGGTCGGACCCCGGGCGCGAGTCGGCCGTCGGCAGGCTGGAGGGCCACGTCCGCTACCCTTGCGGGCCGGACGTGCGCCCTCCAGCTCGGGTGCCCGTTGGCGCGCTCAGCACTCGCTGTACCCGCAGGACATGCACTTCACGCAGCCCTCCTCGAAGACGAGCAGAGCGGTGCAGTCCGGGCACTCGGGGCTCATGCCCCGCTTGACCATCTCGCGGACCTGGTCGTCGTCCTCCTGGCCGACGATCTCCTTCTCGACCTCGGTGTCGGTCTCGACCCGGGTCTCGGCTTCGGCAGAGGGGGCGACGCCGGGTCCATCGGCGAAGGCGTCGACACGCGCCTGGATGCTCTTCCGGAACTCCCCGGAGAGCTGGCGCTTGAGGGCCTTGGCCAGGGCATCAGGGACCGAGTAGACCCGTTCGCCGTGGTCCCACGCGATCTTGGGCGACCGGATGCCCTCGAGCTGCTCGACGACCTCCTCGACCGGGACGCCGGAGCGCAGGCACAGGGAGGTCAGCCGGGCGACGGCCTCGGTGAACGACGCGGTGTAGCCGCCGCCGCGTCCGATCTGAGCGAACACCTCGAAGAGGCCCTCGTCGTCCTCGTTGATGGTGCAGTAGAGAGACCCGTACCCGGTCTCGATCTTCTGCGTGGTCCCCATGACCACGTCCGGCCGAGGTCGGGGGCTCCCGGTCTCTTGGCCGCCGGTGGGCGTCGCGCTCTGTTGCGGGGTGGCCGGCGCGGTGGCTTGCCCGGTGGCTTCCTGGACGGTGGCCGGGTCGTCGGTCTCGGCATCATCGTCGTCGTCGGAGATCAGGATGCCCTCACGGGAGGACTCGCGGTAGACGGTCACACCCTTGCAGCCTAGCTCCCAGGCGTACTGGTAGATGTCCTTGACGGTCTCGACGTCGATGTCGGCCGGCAGGTTCACCGTGCTGCTGATGGCGCTGTCCACGTAGGTCTGAAGCGTGCCCTGCATCTTGACCCGGAAGAACGGGTCGATGTCGTGAGCCGTGACGAAGAAGTCCGGCAGATCGGCCAGGTCGCTCTCATCGCCGGTCACGTCCCGGTACTCGCGGACCAGCGGATGGGCCACGGTGTACCACTCCTGGGAGAGGGACTCGCTGCGGCGCTTGTACTTCAGCTGGAAGATCGGCTCGACACCGCTGGTCGTGCCGGTGAGCACGCTCCCTGAGCCGACCGGGGCGACGGTCAGGATGCACACGTTGCGCAGGCCGTCGGTGGCGATGCGGTCCTGGATGTGCTCGGGCAGGCGCTGGACGAACGGCCGCTCCAGGTGCGCATCCGCGTCGAAGAGCGGGAACGGCTCCTTCTCGGCTGCGATGTCCGCGCTGGCCTCGTAGGCCCAGTCCCGGATGTGCTCCATCAGGGTCTCGATGAACGCGATGGCGTCGTCGGAGTCGTACTGGATCCTCAGCTTGGCGAGCATGTCGCCCAAGCCGGTGACCCCGAGACCGACACGCCGGGTGTTGCGGGCCTGTTGGGCCTGCTCCTCGTGGGCGTGGAGCGGCAGGTTGTACTCCACGACGTCGTCGAGGAACCGGACGCCGGTCTTGACCGCGCGCTCGATGCCGTCCCAGTCGACGCTGGCATCATCGGTGAACTCGCCGGTGATGAAGTAGGAGAGGTTCACGTGGCCCAGGGTGCAGGCACCGTTGTGCTCGAGCGGTTGCTCGCCGCAGGGGTTGGTGCCCTCCACCGGCGCGCAGTACTCGCTAGGGCTCTCTTGCTTGACGGTGTCCCAGAACAGCACGCCGGGTTCGGCCGAGGCGTGGGCGCTGGAGATCATCGTGTCCCACAGCTCGTTGGCATCGATCTCCTTCTCGACGCGGTCGACCTCGTCGTTCTCGTACCTGCACGTGAAGGGCTCGTCGTTCCGGACCGCCTCCATGAACTCGTCGGTGACCTTGACGCTGATGTTGGCGTACCGGACCGAGTCCAGGTCCTCGGACTTGATCTCGACGAAGTCCTTGATGTCGGGATGCCAGACCGGGCACGTGATCATCAGTGCACCGCGGCGGCCGTGCTGACCGATGGTCCCGGTCGTCGTGCTGAACAGCTCCATGAAGCTGACCGCACCGCTGCTGGTCCGGGCCGCGTTGTTCACCGGGGAGCCGCTGGGGCGAAGGATGCCGATGTCCACACCGTTGCCACCGCCGTACGAGTAGGTCCGGGCGGCGCTCTTGCACCACTCGAAGATCCCCTCCAGGCTATCCTGTTGGATCCTGGTGAAGTAGCAGTTGGTGAGGGTGACATCGCGCGGGTTACCGGCACCGTGCAGGATCCGGCCACCGGGCACGAACTTGAAGTCCGACAGGAGCCACAGGAACTCCTGGGTCCAGGCGGCCTCATCCTCCTCGACGGAGGCGACCGCGCTTGCGACGCGCTCCCACATCTGCTTCGGGTGCCGCTCGACCAGCTCCCCCTCCTCGTTCTCCAGCGCGTACTTCTCGATGAAGCAACGCGCTCGGAGCTCATCCCCATCGAAGTAGGCCAACGCCTCTTCGGGCAGATCTTTCGCGGCCTCTTCTTTGACGATCACACTTGCCATTGGATTCTACCTCTCATTCTTCATTAAGTTGAGCTCCCGGACGAACTGGGAGGCCTCCGAGAACTCCTTATAGACCGATGCGAAGCGGAGGTAGGCGACCTCATCGACCCCTCGGACGTGCTCGCAGACGTGCTCCCCGATGAGAGCGCTGTCCACGACGGCTTGACCAAGGGATCGGATCTCTTCCTCGACCTCTTCGACCAGGGTCTCCAGGCGCGCTTCGGTGACCGGGCGCTTCTCGAAAGCCCGGTAGATCCCGGCGGCGATCTTCTCCCTCTGGAAGGGTTCGATGCTGCCGTCCCGCTTGCGCACTTGGAGTCCCTCGAGGACGGCCCGCTCGTAGGTCGTGAACCGACGATCGCACACGGTGCATTCGCGACGTCGGCGGACCGACGTCCCATCGTGCGTATCGCGCGAATCTACGACGCGGGTTCCTTCCTCGCAGTAAGGGCACTTCACGACTGGTCCATCCCCTCTCGGGCGCTCGGCCGTGCAGAGGACTACCCCAAGATGTTGGGGGTACATCCCATCCCGGCCACAACCGGTGGTAGGCCCCATCGGGTAGTTAAGCGACTCGGATACGATTCCCGTATTTCCACTGGAGCGCATGTCGGGGTCCGCTGACCTGCGGCTCTCGGGCACCTCGGTCAGGACGGATCGGGGGCGCAGAGCGAGCACGGACCTCGTGCAAAGCGGACCGGCTTGACAAGGGCTGCCCATGGGGGAGGCTGAAAGAACCGGGCCGACGGGGAAGGGTTCATCTAACAGACCGAGGTAGCGTGGACCGTGCGCGTCCTGGTGCTGATGTCCGGTGGGCTCGACTCGCCCGTGGCCGCCCGCATGCTCCAGGAGAACGGCCACGAGGTCGGCGCGATCCACTTCAGCCAGGAGCCCTTCACCGACGATGGGCCTGAGCTGAAGTCGGCCGACTGCTGCCAGCAACTGGGCATCGAGGAGCTCTGGGTCTCCCAGGCAGGCGCCCAGTTCGGCGAGCTGGCCAAGGCGTGCACCCACGCGTACTACTTCGTCCTCTCCAAACGGCTGATGCTCCGGGCGGCCGCCGAGGTCGCCAAGCGGGAGGGCTACGATGCCATCGCGACCGGTGAAAGCCTCGGCCAGGTCTCCTCCCAGACCCTCCAGAACCTCGCATGCGTGCACGAGCCGGCCGGCGTCCCCGTGCTCACCCCTCTCTTGGCCCTGGACAAGAACGAGATCGTCCAGCTGGCCGAGGAGATCGGTACCTTCGAGATGTCGACCGGGCCCGAGATGTGCGATGCCTTGGGCCCGGACCACCCCGTCACCTGGGCCCAGCTGGACCGGGTGATCGAGGAGGAGAAGAAGGTCGATGTGGCCGCCATGACCCAGGCCGCCGTGGACGCGACGTCCAAGCGAGCCCTGGAGCTGACGGCGTGAGGCTGGCTAGTCCTCGAGGAGCTCGCCGTTCTCCTTGTACGTGCTGACGATCATCATCGTCTTGGTATCCTCGACACCTTCGAGCGGGGCCAGGGCCTTGACGATGAACTCCTTGAGCTCCTTGTAGGCGGGGAATTGTGTCTTGAGCACCAGGTCGTCCTCGCCGGTGACCAGGTACACGTGCTGGATCTGCTCGAAGGTGGCCAGCGTGGATCCGATGTCGTCGACGTGGGCGGTGTCGACCTTGAGAAGGATGACGGCCTCGACACCGGCCTCTCCGCGCTGCGCTGCGACTTCCTCATCGAGTTCCGTCATAGCTGTCGGTCCCTCGCATGCGGGGATGGGGCTTAAAGGGTCGCGTCCGCGTCCGGCGGCCGCCGCAGGTGGGCCGCCGCGCGGTTTGCGACTCCTTCCAAGAGTCCCCGGGAAGGTTCAAGTACCTCCCACAGATACCGCCGGCTCAAGCGGTATCCAACCTGGAGGTCCCCTGATGACGAACCCACACGAGATGGCTCAAGAGCAGCTGACCAAAGCCGCCGAGATCCTCGACCTCGACGAGTCCACCCTCAACTTCCTGCGCCACCCCAAGACGATGTACCAGACCGGCGTCCCCGTCGAGATGGACGACGGCGTCGTGCGCGTCTTCACCGGGTTCCGCGTCCAGCACAACGACGCCCGGGGCCCGTTCAAGGGCGGCATCCGCTACCACCCCAACGTCTCCATGGACGAGGTCAAGGCCCTGGCCATGTGGATGACCTGGAAGTGCGCGGTCGTCGACATCCCCTTCGGCGGCGCCAAGGGCGGGGTCATCGTGAACCCCAAGGAGCTCAGCCAGCGGGAGATCGAGAAGCTCACCCGCCGGTTCACCCACGCCATCGCGCCGATCATCGGACCCGAGAAGGACATCCCGGCCCCGGACGTGTACACGAACCCCCAGACCATGGCCTGGATCATGGACACCTACTCCCAGATCACCGGGCAGCGGACCCTCGGTGTCGTGACCGGCAAGCCCGTCGAGGTCGGAGGCTCCAAGGGCCGCAACACCGCCACCGCCCGTGGCGTGGTCTTCGCCGCCCGCGAGGCCCTCAAGGTCAAGGGGATCGACCCGTCCCAGGCCACCGTCGCCATCCAGGGCTACGGGAACGCCGGGAGCTTCGCGCACAAGCTCGTGGAGGACATCCTGGGCGCGAACGTGGTCGCCGTCTCCGACTCCAGCGGTGGCATCTACAAGGAAGCCGGCCTCGGGTACGCCGACACCTTCACCCACAAGCAGGACACCGGCTCCGTCGTCGGGTACGAGGGGTCCAAGAAGATCACGAACGAGGAGCTGCTCGCCCTCGACGTCGACCTGCTCATCCCGGCCGCGCTCGAGGACCAGATCCGTGGTGACAACGCCGGCGACGTCAAGGCCTCGATCATCTGCGAGGCCGCCAACGGCCCGACCACGCCGGACGCCGACACGATCCTCTTCGACAACGACGTGCTGGTCATCCCCGACATCCTGGCCAACGCTGGCGGGGTCACGGTCAGCTACTTCGAATGGCTCCAGTCGTTCAACGAGTACCCCTGGAGCGAGGAGCAGGTCAACACCCGGCTCGAGGAGAAGATCACCACGGCCTTCCACCAGGTCCACGAGATCGCCGAGGATAAGGGCATCGACCACCGGACCGCTGCCACGGTCCTGGCCGTCCAGCGCGTCGCCGACAGCGTCGAGCTGCTGGGCGTTTGGCCCTGAAAGCGGCCAGCGACACAGGGGCGAAGGCCGCTTTCAGGCGCCCCGAACCGCCGGTGTAG